>NZ_JBEXHP010000053.1:0-39102 GCF_040607895.1 Micromonospora sp. NPDC005220 | reverse complement strand
CGGAACAACGCGTCGGCCGGCAGCGCGGTCAGTGGCCGGCTCACCAGCGACGCCACTGTGGCTACCGGCGCGCCGGTCGCTGGCACCGGCGGGTGATCGCGCCCCTGCACGCGGCCGGTCGGCTGCGGTTGGTCGCCCTGGTCGACGTCCGGCCGGTGGAGGACGACCCGGCCGCCCCGGTGCCGCCCGGGGTGGCGGTGTTCACCGACCACCGGGCGATGCTCGCCGCCACCCGGCCGGAGGTGGTGGTGATCTGCACGCCGCCGCACACCCACCTGGCAATCGCCCGCGACGCCCTGGCCACCGGCGCGGACCTGCTGCTGGAGAAGCCGCCGGTGCTGTCGCTGGCCGAGCACGAGGAGCTGACCTGGGCGCTCACCGCCGCCGGCCGGGTGGCCCAGGTCGGCTTCCAGGCGCTCGGCTCGGCGGCCCTGACCGCGTTGACCGACGCGCTGGCCGCCGGCCGGCTGGGCACGGTCACCGGCATCTCCACCGTGGCCGCCTGGCAGCGGCCGGACGCCTACTACGCCCGCTCCCCGTGGGCCGGTCGACGGAGTCTGGACGGCCGGCCGGTGCTGGACGGCGCGCTCGCCAACCCGCTCGCGCACGCGGTGATGCAGTGCCTGGCGATCGCCGAGGCGCTCGCCGGGGCGACGCCCTGGCCGGTCGCGATCGAGGTGGAGCGTTACCGGGTCCGGCCGATCGAGGTGGAGGACACCGCCGTGCTGCGGGTCCTGTTCCGCGCCGGGCCGCCGGTGCTGGTGGCGGTGACCCTGGCCGCCGAGGAGTTCGTGGCGGGCGAGGTGGTGGTGACCGGTACGACGGGGCAGGCGGTGCTGGAGTACCCGACCGACAGGTTGCGCCTGCCCGGGGACGTGGTGACCCGCCGGGTGCCGGGGCGGCTGGGGCTGCTGGAGAACCTGCTCGCCCACCGGGTCGACCCGACCGGCGTGCCGCTGATCGCGCCGTTGGCGCGTACCGCGCCGTTCACCGCGCTGCTGGACGCGTTGCGGCCCGCGCCGGAGCCCCGGCTGCTCGACGGCGACCTGGTGACCACCAGCGGCGAGGGCGGGGAGCGGGTCCGCCACCTGCGCGGCGTGGTCGACGTGTTGCGCCGGGCGGCCGAGCGGGGGGCGCTGCCGAGCGAGCTGGCGGTGCCGTGGGCGTCCGCCGCGTACCGCGCCGAACTGGCGGGATAGCCGAGACCCTCACCACCGACGAACGGAGAAAGCCGATGCGCAGAATCCTCGGCGGCGCCACCGTGATCGCCGTCCTCCTCGCCGCCACGCCGGCCGCCGCCGCACGCCCGGACGTCCCGTCCGCCGACCGGCTCTCCTGGTTGGCCGACCATCTCGGCCGGCAGGCGCTGCCCGAGCGGGACGGTTGGGCGGCCGACGGCCCCGGCACCACCGGCGGCTCGGCGGCCACCCCGGAGCGGACCGGGGTGGTCCACAGCCGGGCGGAGCTGGTCGCCGCGCTGGGCGGCGACAACGCCAGCAACGCCACGGACGCCACCCCGAAGCTCATCTACGTCGACGGTGTCATCGACGGCTTCGAGGGGCCGGACGGCACCCCGCTGAGCTGCGCCGACCTGGCCGACCCGGGGTATCGGCTGGACGCCTACCTGGCCGCGTACGACCCGGCGGTGTGGGGGCGGGTGGCTCCGAGCGGGCCGCTGGAGGAGGCTCGGGTGCGTTCGGTGACCAATCAGACCCGGCAGACCCAGATCAACATCGGCCCGAACACCACGATCGTCGGGCTGCCGGGCGCACGACTGACCGGGCTCACCCTCATGATCGATCGGGCGTCGAACGTCATCGTCCGCAATCTGACCCTCGTTGACGCCCGGGACTGCTTCCCCGCCTGGTCACCGACGGACGGCGAGGCTGGCAACTGGAACAGCCAGTACGACCAGATCTCGGTACGCCGCAGCGAGAACGTCTGGGTCGACCACAACACCTTCACCGACGGCGACAACCCGGACAGCGCCCAGCCGGTCCACTTCGGTCGGCCGTACCAGGTGCACGACGGGTCGCTGGACGTCACCCACACCGCCAGCCTGGTCACCGCGTCGTGGAACCGCTTCACCGGCCGGGACAAGCTGCTGTTGATCGGCTCGTCCAACACGGTCGGCCCGGACGTGGGCCGGCTGAAGGTCACAGTGCACCACAACCTCTTCGACGGCGTCCTGCAACGGCTACCCCGGGTGCGGTTCGGTCAGGTCGACGTCTACAACAACCACTACCGGCTCGGTGGGGACGACTTCCAGTACGCGCTCGGCGTCGGTGTCCAGTCGGCGATCTACGCGCAGAACAACTTCTTCACTCTGGACGCGGGGGTCGACCCGGCGGACCTGCTCTACGACTGGGGTGGCACCGCGTTGACCGAGCGGGGCTCCTGGGTCCGCCAGGGCGGCGGCCCGGCCCGGCCGGTCGACCTGCTGGCGGCGTACAACGCGAGCCATGACCCCGACCTGGCCGCGGACGCGGGCTGGACGCCCACCCTGCGCCGCGACCCCGTTCTGCCGGCACCGCTGGTGCCCCTCCTGGTGGGTCCGCTCGCCGGCGCCGATCGGCTGCCGGTCTGACGGCTCGGCGCGCCCGCGACTCGCGGTCGGGTCGGCGACGTTCGGGGTCATCGATGTGGTGAAGATCGGCTATAAGTGACGCATGGACTTCCCGCCGCACCTGGGCAGCATGCCGATGCACGCGATCACCGAGATCCACGGCGAACCGGGCCTGCTGGAACGTTTCCGGTTGGAGGTCCAGCAGTTCGACGACGCCGCCCGGGCGCGGTTGACCGCCGCGCTCGACCTCGCCGCCGAGCTGCACCGTGACGATCGACGCGTCCGCGAGCCGTACCTCAACCACCTGCTGCGGGTGGCGATCCGGTTGATGCACCACTACCAGGTGCGGGACGTGGACGTGATCGTCGCCGGCCTGCTGCACGACGCGGTCGAGGACCACCCGGCCGAGCTGGCCGGCGGCGACGCGGGCACCGACCCGACCGGGGCCGCGCTGGCCGCGCTCGCCGCGCGGTTCGGGCCACGGGTGGCCACCCTGGTCGCCGCGGTCACCAATCCGGTGTACGACCCCGAGCGGGACCGCAACGCGCAGTACCGGGAGCACCTGGCGGTCAGCCTGGAGCGGGAGCCCTGGGCCCGGGTGATCAAGGTGTCGGACTTCACCGACAACGGTGTCGGCGTGATCCACACGGTCGGGCCGAAGGTGATCTCGTCGGCCCGGAAGTACCGGCCGCTGGTGCCGCTCTTCCGGGACCTGATCGGCCGACCGGACACCCCGTTGTCACCGGCGGTGAAGCGGCACATCTTCGGTCAACTGGACCTGGCCGAGGAGCGGTTCAGCGCCATCCTGGACCAGCCCGCCCCGAACTGACGGCGGTCGCATCACTCGACCGGGTTCCGCGACAAGTTCTCGGATCTGCGAGGAAACCTCGGGCATTACGGTTGGTTTGCGCCAGATGGGAGGTAAATCCCCCTCTCAGTTCATCTTTCCGGCGTACCGCCAATCGAGAGGA
Organism: Micromonospora sp. NPDC005220; assembly: GCF_040607895.1. Lineage (NCBI taxonomy): Bacteria > Bacillati > Actinomycetota > Actinomycetes > Micromonosporales > Micromonosporaceae > Micromonospora > Micromonospora sp. NPDC005220. The sequence goes on along the minus strand of NZ_JBEXHP010000053.1, from coordinate 35,565 downwards.
TTCGGACCATGCGCGACCTTTCCCGACGTGATCTGCTCAGGGCGACGGCCGTTGGCGCCGGAGCGGTCGCCATCCCCAGCATGATCGCCGGCAGCTCGGCGATCGCGGCCGACGGTCCCGGGTGGTCCGCCGACACGAAGTTCCCGCCGGCACAGCTGACCGGCCGTATCGTCCGCCCGCAGAGCCCCGACTACGCGGAGGCCAGCATCGGCTGGGACGAGTTGTTCGTGCACTACCCGCTGGTCATCGTCTTCGCCCAGGAGACCCAGGACGTGGTCAACGCCCTCACCTGGGCACGGCAGCACGACGTCGCGCTGCGGGTACGCAGTGGCCGGCACAGCCTGGAAGGCTGGTCGAACGTCGACAACGGCATCGTGATCGACGTCAGCGAGCTGAAGGACGTCCACATCGACACCGCCACCCGCATCGCGAAGGTGGGCGCCGGGCTCAACCAGTTGGAGGCGGTGACCGCCCTCGGGGAGCACAACCTGGCGGCGACCACCGGTACGGAGGGGACCGTCGGCCTGTCCGGGGCGACCCTCGGCGGTGGCTTCGGCTTCCTCACCCGCTACCTCGGCATGGCCTGCGACAACCTGATCGGCGCGGAGATCGTCGTCGCGGCGGGCGCCAATGGCGCGAAGGTGCTCGAGGTGGACCCGTGGAACCACGCGGACCTGCTCTGGGCGCTGCGCGGGGCGGGCAACGGCAACTTCGGAATCGTCACGTCCCTGACCTACCAGGTCGCCCCGCTCAGCAGCGTCGCCTACCTGCAGGTGAGCTGGCCCGGTCTCGGCGACCTGCACGAGGTCTTCGACACCTGGCAGCGCGTCGCGCCCTTCACCGACCCCCGCCTCGGCACCCAGATCGAGGTCCACCCGACCGAGATCCTGCTGTTCGCGGTGCTCGCGGAGGGGTCGGAGGCAGAGGCCAGGAAGCTGCTGGCGCCGATCCTGTCGATCGGCAGCCCCACGGTCACGGCGCAGACCGGCGGCTGGGGCGACGTCTACGCCGGCTTCCAGATCCCGACCGCGGACGAGCCCGCAAACTGGAAGTTCTTCTCCCAGTTCACCCGCGAGCCGTTCCCGGCGAAGGCGATCAGCGTGATCCAAGCGTTCATGGAGAAGGCCCCCTCGCCCGACAGCAACTTCTTCACCCAGGCCTTCGGCCGCGGGGCGCAACAGCAGGAGCCGTTTGGTGGAACGGCCTTCCCGCACCGCGACGCGCTCTTCTACTCCGAGCCCGGCGCCGGCTGGGGCACCCGCGGCGAACCCGACAGCGACGACGCCGTCACCCCGATCGCCCAGGCCTGGATCGCCGAGTTCAGCCAGGCGTTGCGGCCCTACGTGGACGGTGCCTACGTCAACGTGCCGAACATCGGCATGGCCGAGTGGGAGACCGCCTACTGGGGGCGCAACTTCCCGCGGCTGCGCAAGATCAAGGCGAAGTACGACCCGCACAACATCTTCCAGTACGAGCAGAGCATCCCGCCCGCGACGCACTGACCCGGATGACGTGGCGGTGCGGGTCCCCCCACCCCCACCGCCACATCGAGGTCCTCGACCCGACCCCGGGCCCGACTGCCCGACCCCCGCGCCGACTGCCGGACCCGGTCATTCGGAGAGCTCTATACCGCAGAGTCATATTCATACCTCTGAGTCATAACGCTCATCGAAGCAACTGTCTCCGGTCGCCGTCACCCACCGCGAGTTTTCGTCTCCGCTACCGCTACCGCTGACGGGGGCTGGGCGGCGGTCAGGAGGGTGTGGCCTCGGTGAGGACGACGCGCAGCGGGTACGGGGCGCTGGTGGCGAGGTTGCCGAGCACAGTGAACAGCAGGCCGTACTGATCGGTCGGCTCGTCGGCGAGCAGTTGGCCGGCGTCGGTGACCAGCAGGGTGAGCGGGCCGGCGTCGAGCCGGCCCCGGAGCACGTCGGCGAGGGCGTCCCAGGTGTCCCCCAGGTACGCCGGCAGGGCCAGCACGCTGGCGAGCGCGGCGAACAGCCCGGCCCTGCTGCGGGCCGCCGCCCCGGCCAGCACCACCGCCCCGGGCAGGTCGAGGGCGTCGTCCCGGCGAACGATCAGCCAGTCGGGTGTCCGACCCGCGTCCTCATCGACCATCACGTGCCTCCTGATCGGTCGGTGCGAAATCTGACGGGCGACCACGTGGGGCCGACCGGCCGTGACCGGCCGGCCCCCGGGTCGGTCAGAGCCGGTAGAAGTCGGTGTAGTGGTTGGGCGAGAACCAGGTGACCCCGGTGCTGCGGTTCACCACGATCCGGTACGCGTCCCGGGCGGCGCCCTGGGTGCGCGGGTAGACGTCGTACTCGTAGTAGGTGGCGTTGGTGGGCAGTTGACCCTCGTAGTTGTAGAACTGGCCGCCGGCGAAGTTGGACTTCCCGCCGCTCCAGGAGTACCAGCCGCGGCTGGTCGGGAACCCCTTGGCGGACCAGCCCGAGCGAGCGGTGCGGGCGTCCGCGCAGCGGCTCATGGTGCAGGAGCTGAAGACCGCCGCCGAGGCCGGGTCGGTCAACCGGGGCGAGACCACGGCCGGGCCGACCAGCGCGGCGGCGACCATGGCGAGGAGCAGGGCGAGGGTGGTGGTACGCCGGCGGATCGCGCCGAGCGTGGCCAGCGGGGACACGAGGGTGGACACAGGCTGCCTCCAGACCATCCGATCCATCGATCCGCGTGATTGTCGGACCGGACTCAGTCTCACCGCTGCAGGTCGACGGCAACACCCCTCGCCCCCCAACTGCTCCACAATGCTCGGTGAACCCCGGATGATCCACTGGCCCAGCCGAGCGGGAGCGACGCGAGCATCCCGATGCCGACCCGGCGCCTGGTCATCGGCGCGGCGGCGGGCATTTCGGTCATCGGTTGTTAGCGTGACATGCGGACCCGTGACCGTGGAGGGGTGCCATGACGGACGCTCCCGAGCAGAGGCCGAGGCCCGCGGATCTGTGGCGGCAACGGGGCGTCCGTGGGCTGACCATCGCCCGGGACGTGAGTGTCCGGGGCTGGCGGTGGTGGGCGCGGACGTGGGATCGGCTGGTGGCCGCGCTCCAGGACGAGGCACCTGTCGGGGCCGGGGCCGGACCGTCCCCGCCAGGCCCGCTCATCGAACAGCGCGACGCGCCCCGGCTGATCGCGGTCCCCGCTCGCGGGTACGTGTACTCGTTCTACGTCCGCGCCACCTTCGCCTGGTCGTCGCCGGCGAGCCTGCGGGCCGAGGTGCTGAGCTGGTACGTGCGGTACTTCGAGCCGAACGCGATCCAGCGGCTGACCCGTCTCGCCGCCGACGCCGCCCGGAACCTGCCGCCGAACCGGGCAGCGGACCTGGAGGTGGCGTTGCAGCGGGCGCTCGCCGACGACCCCGTCTGGCGCTACAAACGGGGCGAGGTCATCATCACCTGCCGACCCGACGCCACCGTCCGGCTCGACGAGCGGATCCTGCCGGCGCTCAAGCCGCACATCGACCGGCTGGTCAAGCTGGAGTACCAGTTCGACGAGCAGCTCCGGCAGGCCAGGTACGCCGAGGAGCTGAGCCGTCGGTGGACGGCGATCTTGAACGAACACGTCGATGAGACAGCTGACCAGGACATCACCGACGCCCGCGACCACATGCTCACCGCCCAGCAGGACGCCGCACGCTGGATCAACGAACTCCTCAGCCACCACCCCGACCACCCCACCGACCCGACCCCCTCCCCCTCCATCCCACCCCAACAGACTCGCTCGGCCCCTGATTCATCCCCTCCATGATCACTTGATGGTGGGTGGTTCGGTGTGGCGCTCCGGATCACCGCCTGCGGCGCTTCGACCGCAAAGGCCGGTCGGTGATACACCATGAGGTGCGGCCGACTTCGCGGACCCGACGCGATCGGCACGTCGAGATACACCGGCTCCTCCGGCTAGCGACGCTGGGATTCGTCGTGAAGTGGTTTACGGCGTTCCGGGGTCAGGTAGCGGGGAGGTACGTCACTCGGGCGGGTTCGGCGAGCACCGCCCGTGCCGCGGGGACATCCGCCAATCGGGCGGCAAGAGTAGCGACAGCGAGGCGCTCCGGCAGGGCAGCGCTGAATTTGAGACCGGCCAGTGCCTTGTCGGTGACGTCCGGTAGACAGACCCGCTCCACCGCGTCTGTCATTGCCGCCCGTACCGTCCGGCTGTCCAGGTCCGCCCGCAGCCGGATCGACGCGTCGTCATATCGTTGGGTCGGGTCGGCGAGCTCGCTGAGCGTGGCGATCAACGTGGCATTGGCACGGAAGCCGGCCCAGGTCCACCACCGCACCTCACCGTCATTTTCCCTGGCAACCACCGTGCCCGCGGGATGGATGACAGACGTCGCGTCATCCCGCAGATCGGCCAGTCTCGTCTTCGCCCGGCCGGTCAGGGCAACCGGCGGGTCGGCGCCGAGCAGCACATCACGCATTGCCCGGACCATCCGGTACGACAGCCCCTGGGGGGAACCGCCGGTCATCCAGAGCGCCTTTCCCCCGCCCTCGGCCGGCTCGACGAAGCAACGGCGGCGCTTCCAGTCGATGTAGGTGACCCGCCAGCTTCGGCCGGCGAGCAGCAGCAGCCGGGGACCGAGCACCTTTGCGGTCAGCAGCGCGGGATCGGTACGACCGATCTCGGTCCGACCGGAGAGCACGGTGAACTGCGGCGCAGCGGTGAACACCGCCAGCATGTCCATGAAGTGCCGGCGCCCGAAGCGCAGTTCCGCTTCGGGTCCGATAAAAAGCATCCCAGAGTCGGTATCGAGGTAGCCCTGTTCGACGAGATGGCGCACGATCACGTCGGCGGTCTTGTCGAAGGGCGCCAGCCCGTTCCACTCCTGCGGCCAGAGGTGGTCACCGACCCGATGTTGTTGCAGCGACAGCGCGAGCATCTGCTGGGCGACGATGTGTCGTGGCTCGGGCGGCGGGACGACGGCTTCGACCCAGCCCTGCGCCCAGAGGTGCAGCAGCCCGGCCGCGTGCAGCAGCCCTTCACCGTCCAATGCCAGGAACAGACAGTTGCGGCTGCTGCCGGGCCGTCGACCGGTCCGGCCGATGCGCTGGAGAAACGCGGCGACGCTGCGCGGAGCATTGATTTGGATGACCCGGTCAAGGTCACCCACGTCGATGCCGAGTTCGAGGGTGCTGGTGGCGACGATGACGCAGTCCCGCTCCTGTGCGAACGCCTCTTCAGCTCGCCGCCGCTCGTCGACCGAGAGTGACGCGTGGGAGAGGAACGTCGTCACGTTGAGCGCACGCAGTCGTTGGCCGAGGTCCTCGACCAGCGCTCGGGAATCGCAGAAGACCAAACGCTTCTGTCCCTGGTGCAGCGACGCGATGACCTTGGCCGCGTTGTGCACCGATCCCACGTAGTCCAGCTCGACCTCACCGGCCGGCACTGCCGGCCGCCCGGTGCTCGGCGTCGCGCCCAGGTCGGGCGCCACGACCCGCGCCGCCCGCTGGCCCCGGCCCGAGCCCTGCAACCAGCTCAACAGCTCGTCCGGGTTACCGACGGTCGCGGAGAGACCGATTCGCTGTATCGGCCGTCCCGCCACGCGGCCGAGACGTTCGAGAACGGCCAGCAGGTGCCAACCTCGGTCGTCGCCGGCGAACGCGTGCACCTCGTCCACCACGACCGCCCGGAGCTGGCCGAAGAACGAGTCATGGTCGACCGCGGCGCTGACCAGCATCGACTCCAGCGACTCCGGGGTGGTCAGCAGGACGTCGGGCCGGTCACGGAGGATCGCCCGCCGCCGCCCCATCGTCACGTCGCCGTGCCAGAGCGCCGTCCGGCGGCCGAGCCAGCCGGTGTAGGTCTCCAGTCGAGGCAGCAGATTGTTGAGCAGGGCCTTCAGCGGACAGACGTAGATGAGCGAGGTGCCCGACCAGTTCTCCTGCGCCATCCGGGACAACAGCGGGAACACCGCCGCTTCGGTCTTACCGCCTGCGGTAGGCGCCAGCAGCAGGGCATCCTCCCCGTCGAGCAGCGGACGCACGGCCGCTTCCTGCAGCGGTCGCAGCGCCGGCCACTGCAGCGAGTTCACCACGTGGTGCAGCACAACCGGATGCAGCAGCTCAGCACCACTCGTCATGGTTTGACACGTCCCTACAACTCGAGCGCGATCTCGTCGGCGCTGTTCGCGTTGCGCTCGACGTCGGTCATCTCGGTCGTCGACAGGGTCGGGGCGTAGTGCTGCCGGGGATCGAACTCGGGGAACTGGTCCACCCGGTCGAGCACCTCCCCCACCAGCTTCTTGAGGAACAGGCGCGGCGCCACCCCCACCTTGCCGCCCAACCCGCCGGCGACCGCGCGGGCCAGGGCATCGAGGTACGCGTCGTCGACCAGCGCGGACACCCGCTCCGGCGCCGCCGATCCGTCCGCGTACAGGTCGCGGACACGACCGCCCAACTCGACGAGCGAGTCGACGGTGAAACCTGGCAGGCGAATCTGCACGGCGCGCGGGTTGTCGAAGCGCGGATCGGTGGTGAAGTCGACGGCGAGCCGCTGGGCCAGCGGTGCGAGCCGTTGCACGCCCTGCGGGCCGTCGTAGAAGGCCGGGGTGCCCGTGATGATCAGATACAGCCCGGGGAACCGCCCCGAGTGCACCTCGTCGATGAGCTGCCTCAGCGCGTTCAGCGCCTTGTCGCGGGCGTCCGACCGGACCCGTTGCAGCGTCTCCACCTCGTCGAGCACCAGCAACAACCCGGGATGCCCGCTGTCACGCAGCACCGCGAGCAGGCCCTGCAGGAAGCTCAGTGCCGCGAAGTGGTCGAGGTCGCCACGGACGCCGGCGACCCGCCGAGCGGCGGCGGCAACGTGCGGCTGTCCGCCGAGCCAGGCGAGCACCGCGTCAGCGGTGGCCGAGTCGCCCAGTGCGGTGGCGGCGCGGTAGCCGCGAAGCGCCGCGGCGAAGGCGGGGGCGCTTCGGCTGACCGTTGCGAGGCGCTGGTCGAGCAGGCCCTCAACCGCTCGGTCGAGGGCGGAGGTGTCATCGGGCGCGACGTCCCCCGCTGCCAGGACGTCTTCTTCCAACGCGTAGAACCATCCGTCCACCACCGGTCGCAGGGCACTGGCCGAGAACGTCGAGGTGGTGAGCCGCTCGGTGAGTCGGCGGTAGACCGTCTCGAGCTTGTGCAGCGGCGTCTCGTTCTCCGAGACCTGCACCTCCGCGATCGCGAGGTTGGCCCGTTTCGCCCGCTCGGCGATCCACCGCGTGAAGAACGTCTTTCCGGATCCGTACTCGCCCCGGACCGCCTTGAACACGGAGCCGCCGGCGGCGACGGTGTCCAGGTCCGCCCCGATCGCGGCGCCGAACCGGTCCAGCCCCACGGCGAAGAGATCCAGTCCGGCCGACGGCACCGCACCTCGCCGGAGTGCGTCGATCACCTCACGCCGGCGGGCCGGGCTGACCGCACTCACGAAGAACCTCCGGGCAGCCGGAACTGCTCCCGCAGCAGGGGGATGTCCAGCCGGACGGTCCGGTTGTTGTCGGTCAGGGACAGCACCGGGTAGTTGTCCACGTTGAAGATCCGCTGCAGGGTGGTGGCGAATCCGGTGGCACGAGCCGGCACCTCGCCGGCCCGCTGGGCCAGCACGGCCACTGGCAGCACGCCCTTGGCGTCCACCAGCGCCCGCAGCGCCGCCTGAATCTTCTTGACCTCCAACCGGCGCGGGGTCAGGCCGTGCTGCGCCTCGAACAGCTCGGTGGCGAGCAACGCGTCCACCAGGTCACCGTCGCCAGCAGCCGGCGCCGCTGCGGGCGCCGTGGTGCTCTCGGGTACGTCGAACAGCGCCTCGCCTGCGGCTGCGGGTGCCTTCCGGCGTGCCTTCGGTACGGGCGTCTGCCGCGCCGTTGCCACCGGCACCGGCACGGCAGTCGTCGGCTCCCACCAGTCCGGCCGGCGCTCCTCGACGGGTGCCCAGCCGACCGGCGGCTCGGTCACGTTGGGCAGCAGGTAGGCCAGCAACGGAATGGTCACCTCGGCGAGCGAGGCACCACCGTGGTAGCCGGCCTTGCTCGGGCGGTACCGCAGCAGTGGATCCCACAACGCGATGATGCGGTTGCCGTCCGCGACGACGCGGGGGCCGGTCAGCTCGACCTCGCCGGGACCGGCGGGCCCCGGGCCGGTGCGGTGTCGCGCGGAGGCGGCGTCGAGCGCCTTGACGTGCTCGCCGCCCCGCTCAAGCACATGGCCGTGGTCGCTGGTGATGACGACCGCCCGCCCGGAGGAACGGGCCTGGTCGAGCAGGCTCCGCAGGAAGCCGAGGTCGTCGAGCTGCCAGCCGGCCTCGTTGCCCTCCCGACCGTACGCCAGGGAGTCGTCCACCGTGTTGATCACGACGGCGACGACGGGCGCCGAACCAGACACCGCCTCAGCCAGTCCGCCGGCCAGCACCTCCCCCGCTCCGCCGCGCGCCGGACCCTTGTGGAAGATGAGGGAGTCCCTGCCCCACCGGCCGTCGGCGAAGAGCCTGATCTCGTGCTCCTGCTTGCCGCCTCGCAGCGCGCCGGCGAAGAGCGACGTACGGGAAACCGCAGTCAGCGTGGGCAGGGCGGCCACGATCCCTCGCCGCCGGCCCGCGCCGGACCCGGCGAGCGGGTCGTACTCCACCCAGTGCGGGGACAGCTGATCGGCCAGTTGCACGGCGACCGCGGCGCTCATGCCGTCGAGCACGACGAGCAGCACCGGCCGGTCCGCGCGGATCAGCGGGTCGATCACCCGCGGGAGCAGGTTCTCCACCGTCAGCAGGCTACCGTCGTTGCCGGGGCCCGCGGTGGCCCAGGCAGCCAGCCGGCCGGCGAAGGCGCCGTCGAGGTCGCGGCGACGTTGCTGCGCCCGCTCATGGATCTCCCGGAACGCGTGCTGCAGCTCCGGGTGGGCCTCCTCGCCGGCCCAGACGTGGTTGAGCGCGAGGTCCACCCAGCCCCATTCGGCGATGTGCCGGTCCACGCCGTCCGCGACACTCTCCGGCGCTGCCACCGCCGTGCCCAACCAGCGGACGAGCCGCTGCGCCATCCTGATGCGGCGGACCCGCTCGGCCTCGGCATCGGCGAGCCGGTGCCCGGCGAGGTGCTCGACGGCCTGGTCGAGGGCCTGGTCCGCCGGGTCCCGCGAACCGGCGAACAGCGCCTGGGCGGCGGCGGCGATCCGCCGGGTGAACCCGGTCCGCAGGATCGGGCTGTGGCCGGCGCTGCTGACCGCGTTGAACTGGATGAGCAGTTGCTCGGCGCGGTCGAGGACGGCGTGCCCCTGTCGCTGCACCTCCGGCACCGGTGCGCTGAGCAGCGCGCTGACCACCTGCACAGCTGCCAACGCGAATCCGCGCACGGTCGCATCGTCGTTGAGGTTGCCGAAGTACTGGTCGACGCGCCCCTGGGCGCGTACCGCGTCGGCGCTGTCGGTGCTCCAGAGCGCGTCGCAGACCAGGCCCAGCGGCAGGGCTTCCGCGCCGTGTCCGGCCGCGATGAGCGCGAACAGCGCCTTGGCCGGTCGGCCGAACTGCTCCACCAGCCAACGGCCGAGCCCGTCCCGTTCGGCCTCGCGCAGCAACCCGTATCCCTCGACGGCGCCCGGTTCCGCGCTCCACCGCAGCAGGGTCGTCACGTCGAGGTCGTCCGGGTCCTCGCCCCGATGATCGAGGCCGAGACGCACCGCGGCGAGGTGCCGCAGGGCGACGTCCCGCGTCAGCACGGAGGTGCTGAGCTTCGGCCAGCCCGCCGGCGGCATTGCGTCGAGCAGCGCCACACCGGCCCACGTCTCGCGTTCCAGCGCGCTGTCCGGCAACTGCGCGCCGAACCCGTCGACGACCAGGTCCCACGGCTCGACGGTGATGACCCGCTGCCGGAAGATCCGGCTCCGCACGCCGTGGTGCAGCACGGACTCCGGGACGTCGGTGAGCAGGACCAGCACCTCGTCGCCCCGCTCGGCGACGAGGTGCTCCCAGACGGCGAGCGGCGACACGCACGGCACGACCCGGACCCGACGTCCATCGGGCAGCAGCACCATGGGGTCGTGCGGCCAGGCCGGTTCGGCCCGCACGACCATCACCGGGTACGCGTCACCGTTGCGGTGCCGTTCGAGCTGCTGCGCCACCTTCTGCCGCAGCGCCACCGGGTTGATCCGCAGCGCCTGAGCGGCGGCAGGTGCCTGAGTCACGGCACGATTCTCCAGGTCACCTCGATGGTCGCGTCACCCTGGTCAACGGCGAAGGCACGCAGCTGCTCCACGGCTCGATCGAGGTCGCCGGCCGCCACCGAGACACGACCGCTCGGCTTGTCGGCAGTGAACCCCGGATCCCGAGGGGTGTGCTGGTCGATCGAACGGCGCGGTTGGACGAATTCGGGCTTGTCCCGGTCGTCTTCGGGCACGTCGACGACGTGCACCTTGCGGGTGGCGCGACGCAACAGTGCGGTCGCGTCGCCCTGGGCGCGGCGCAGGGCCGGGGCGAGTGGCGCGGTCAGCTCGTCAGCCTGCGCCACCCGGCGCAGCTCGGCGAAGATCGCAGCCGCTTCGGCCGCGTGCGGCTCAGGCAGACCAGCCACGATCTCGAAGGTGTCCCAGGGCGCGGCGGCCAACGCCGCCGACACCTGCGAAGCGCTGCTGATGCTCCGACCGGTGCGGTCGGCGGGGCCGGCGAGTTCCGCGCGGGCGAGCCGTTCGACCGCCTCCACCGCCGACCGTCCGTTGACCAGCGCCTCCAACAGGTCAGCGGCGGCCCTGGCGGTGGCGAGCCGGCCGGACTCCTGATCGATCTTCAGCCAGTTTGCGTGCTGCTGTAGACGGGCAACCAGCCCGTGAGCGGCTTCACGATGACGAGTCGCACTGGTGACCAGGTCCCGGCCGAACATCGCCACCAGCCGACCCCGGCGCAGGGCGAGCGGCTGAACTCCGAAGACCGCGGCGGACCGGGCGCGGGCGATGTCCCAGTCCTCCTCGCCGGGCAGACGCTGCTCGCGCAGCGTGTGATCGGCGGTGATCCTGCCCAGCTCCGGAGCGGGAATCACCTCGCTGCCGTGCAGGTGGAACGCACGGTCGGTCTGCTCGGCGAAGGTCGCCACCACCAGCTGCGCGACGACCGGGTCGAGACCCCGGGGGCTCGGGTCGTCGATCCAGCGCAGGAGGTCGGCCACCCGCAGGTCGCCCGTGATGCCCTCGGCGGCGGCCCGGCGGTGGAAGTGCTGGTTCCACTGCCCCTCGATGACGAACGCCGCCTCGTGCATGGTGCCGAGCTGAAGCGGGTTGGCGATCCGGCGCAGGGTCTGCCGGTTTGCCCGCTCGACCTCGACGCGTCCCTCCGGTGACTCGACGGCCCGCCGGACGTGGTCGAGGACGACCTTGACGTCGGCCAGGCGTACGGCCTCACCCTTGCGGTCGGGGTCGAAGTCCGGGTGGGCCGGGAACTGCTGGCCGAGCATCTGGTCGCCGATGCTGCGCAGCGCGTCGTTGAAGGTGGCGCCCATGGGCAGCTTCGGCTCCAGGGCGCGGGTGAGCGACTGGAGGTGGTCGTCGAACCCGAGCTGCACGTCGGTGGGCTGCTTGCCGGCCAGCCCGTACGCCTGGCGCAGCACCGCCTGCATCTTGGCCAGCAGCGCGCTTCGCTGGTTGGTCAGCGCGGCGTGCGCCCGGCGTCGGTCGTCGGGATTGAGGTGCTCGGCGTGGCTGTCGAAGCGCTGCCCTTCGAGCAGCTTGTCGATGATGACGAGCTTGCCCAGCTCGGTGCGGCGTTCGATGGTCAGCGCGGCGGGGATCCAGCAAACGGTGCGGGGGCTCATCCGGCTGGTCAGCTCCTGCACCCGCTGCCGGTCGTCGGCCGGGCCGTGGCTGCCGTCGTCGAACGGGTAGTCGATGATCATCCGCCAGCCGGCCGGGTCGTTCGGGTGGAACGCCTCGTCCCGGATGTCGTGCGGGTCGCGGACGTTGCCGTAGACCAGCTCGACCGTGCGGCGACTCCCCCGCCAGGTCAGCCCCGCCTCGGCGAAGAACGAGTCGCTCCACGGCACGCCGAGCTGCTGCCAGAGCAGCCGCTGGACGATGTGCTTGCGGGCGCCCTCGTTGTCGTAGTGCTTGGCGGTGGCGAGGACGCTGTCGACGTCCACGCCGACCAGCTCCAGCGACACGATCGGGTCGTCGCCCTCGCCGATGCGGATCTCGGCGAACCGGCCGGCCCAGTCGGCGAGCTTGCGGTTGACCTGGGCGACCTCGCCCCCGGGGATCGGGCTGGTGATGCTGCCGTGGTTGAGCGCCGAGAGGCGTCGGGCGGTGAGGTTGCGCAGCGCCGGAACGCTGGGGGCCAGGGCGGCGAGCAGCAGCGTCTTGATCAGTCGGTCGTCGCCGGTGAAGGCCCGGATACGCCCGGCCATCTCGGCGGGCTGCGCGTCGCCGCGGCGGGCGGCGTCCAGGTCGTCGTCGGTGAGGTCGTACTGGCCGAGCAGGTAGGGGCGCAGCTTCAGGTCGTACAGCTTCTGGGCCATCTCGAACTCGGCCTTGAGCTTCTCGGTGAAGGGCTGGTCGCCGCCGCCGCTGATCACGTCGTAGAGGTCGCCGAGCGGGACGAGCTGACCGAGGCGCAGGGTGTCGCGGCGGTCGACCAGCAGCTGCCGCATCAGCTTGAGCGCGGTGCGGGAGCGCTGCAGCGCGCTGGAGACGTGCACCAGCGTGGAGAGGAACGCCGGGCTGAACGGGTACGTCGACCGGAAGGCGTCGATGTCGGCGCCGCTGCCGGAGTCGGTGCCGAGCAGGGTGTCGAAGACCTCCCGGCGTACCTTTGTGGTGGCGTCGAAGGCCTTGCCGATCGCCTCGCCGGCCGTGGTGTCGCGGGGTTTGAGCAGCCGGCGGCGGGCGATCTCGGGGAGGTTGCGGTCCTCCAGCTTGATGACGTCGAAGCGGCCGCTGGCCAGGTTGAGGGTGTCCTGGTAGCTCAGCTCGTTGGCGCCGGTGACCTCCTCGCCGACGAGCTCGCGCAGGTCACGCTGGCGGGCGATGAAGCTCACCACCGGGATCGGCCGGCGGGTGTCGCCGCCCTCGACGAAGTTGGTGATCTTCTGGATCTCGCGGGAGACGAACTGCTGGTCACCGATCGAGTTGGCCAGCCAGAGGATCAGCTCGTCGAGGAAGAGGATCAGGCCGTGGTAGCCGAGCTCCTTGGCGTGCCGGCTGATCTCGGTGAGGCCCCGGTCGAGCGAGACGAACGCTTCGGCGTCCTCCCGGGCGTTGCTGAAGAAGCCCTTGTTCCAGCTGGTCAGCAGGTCGTTGACGAGCTTGCGGCGCAGCTCGTCGGAGTACGCGCCGGCGAACGCCTGGTCCAACCGCTCGGACGTCCAGAAGGTCTCGCTCTCGCCCCACTCGTCCTCGACGTCCCCGCCGGGCAGGCCGTCGATGAACTGCTTGTCACCGATCTTCTCGCGCAGCGAGGCGGCCTGATCCAGCAGCGAGTCGGTGCGGTGCACCGCCGGGATGGGCGCCTCGGGGTGCAGGGCACGCACCCGGTCGACGTAGCCACCGAGCACCCGCTGCTCGAGCGAGCGGGCGTCGAGCAGGTGGTACGGGACCAGCAGGAACTTGCGGCCGTCGAGCCAGACGCTGTGCTTGGCGACCAGCGGGGCCAGCTCGTCCCGGCCCCGGGCGGCGGCCTCGCCGCGCAGCAGCGCGTGCAGCACTGCCATGAAGTGCGACTTACCGGAACCGAAGGAGCCATGCAGGTAGGCGGCCTTCGACGCGTGCCCTTCGATCGCGGAGCGGATCAACCCGAGCGCCTCGTCGAAGTTGCCGAGCAGCCGGTCCGTGACGACGTAGTCGCGGAGGGTGGCGTCGGCGTCGGCGACACTGTCGGCGAGCTTGAGCACGAAGTCACTCGTGCTCGTGCGCTCCGGGATGTCGATGTAGTCCCGGAGCAGCGGCGCAGGGCTGGGCGAAGACATGCCGCTTACCGTACCGATCACTCAACAGGGCGTCACACCCTGAGCCACCGACGCGCCAGGAAGGTACCGGTCGGACCGGCCGGGCGGCGCTCTGAGTGCCCGTCCCACCGATCAGCTAAGCGGCGGCTGATGCGAGCATCTCCCGAATCGCGTCGAACCGGAAGCGGACCTTCGCCGGGTCCCCGGTGCCCTGAGAAATGGCCGCCTGGAAGTCGACGTCGGACATGAGGTCGAGGAACTTCTTCTCGACTCGCCGGTGGCGCCTGATCAGGACGGCAATCTCGTCCTCGGTCATCATCGCGAGATTCACCGAGACCGCCTCGAAGAGTGCCTTGTTGATCGGCAGCCTTCGGCTGCCGCCCTTCCGCTCCACTTTGCGGAACGCGTAGTCGCCGAAGATCTCGTACGCCCCATGCAGCGCCTTCTCGAACTGTTCCCACAGCTCGTCGATCGCTACCTTGGGCAGCTTGTTGAGTGCCCGCATGGAGGTGCGCAGGAAGAGGTCGAAGTCGTCGTCCGTGTACGAGCCGGGATCAGTCAGCCGGAACGCGAGGAACCGCAGGATCATCTCGCGATCCGCCATACGGTCGCTGCGCACGCCGTAGCCGGTCGCGGACTTGAACGCCTCCGAGTCGGCCCACTCCTTGAGGATCGCGCGCCCCTCACCGGGAATGAGCGCATGCCGCAGTTCCTGGCGAGATAGCGGCAGACCCCCGGTGTTGATCCGGGCGAAGATGTTGAACTTGACCTCCTCCGGGGTGCCCCGCCTAATCAGGTGAACGATCAGCTCGGTCTCACGGAGCCGGGTCTGCAACCGGGCTGGAAGGTCCGCGAACGTCGCCTGGTTGTACTCCTGACCGAGGTATTCGAGATTGCGAAGGCGCAGCGGCTCAACAGCGATGGCCTCCGGCTCCACGAACTCCACGATCGTGGTCAACCGCTGGATGCCGTCGACCATCGCCCACACCTCGTCGTCGGCCTCGGCGGCGTAGAACGTCGGCAGCGGGATACGCAGGAGCAGCGACTCGATGAGGCGGCTCTTGGCCTGCGCACGCCAGATGCCCGCCTGCCGCTGAAAGTCGGGTTGCAGGTCGACTCGTCGGGTGCGGACCCGGGAGAGCAGCAGGTCGACGGTCGTGTTACGGGTCACGACGTCGATCAGCTCTGGATCGAACGGGGTCTGGATCAGGTCCTCCGAACCACCCGTCTCGGCGCTGTCCGGGTCGTCCTCGACCTCGACACCGGTCAGGTGACCGAGAGAATCCAGTTCCTCAACGACGTCCTCGGCGGGATCGGACACGTACGCCACCTCGATCCGACAGCACCGGTCGACCGACCGGAAATGCGAGCGATGTTCCGGCGCAGGAGCCTAGCGGCTTTCCGGCAGTCGACGTGCCACCTGACACATTGTGGACAATTGCTGGCCTGCGTCCGAGTACCAGTCTCAGCGCAGAACGAGACCTAGATCCGGGCGACCGCGTCGAGAAAGGCCTGCCAGCTTCGGCTGCGGGCGAACCATGGCGGGGTCAACTGCCCGGTGGAGACGATTTTCTCGGCGATCAGCACACTGTCGGCCTCGACGTACGACTGGAACGTCGGGCGGGCACCGGCCGGCCGAACCGCCTTCTTCAGTTGCTCCTTGGCGTTGCGGATCTGTCCGACGTCGCGACCGGCGTACTGCCTCGGGGGCTGCCAACTGGGCCGCACCTGACGGACGGCCTCCGGGAACAGGAACCACCAGGTTTCCATCTCCCAAGCCGGCACGACCGGCAGGACCGGCCAGGGGAGCGACCGGTAGCACTCTTCAATCTTGGAGATGAGCGCCTCGTGTGCCGGCTCCACGTCATCGGCGTCCTCATGCATGAGTACGCAACGGATCGGCGTCGCAACGTTCAGGGCCCGCAGCAGAGCAGAAACTCGATCGGCATGACTGGGCAGCCTGCTCGGCGGCACGTTACGCACCAGCGCCATCGGCTTACGCAGTGGTTTGAGCTCAGCGCGGGCGATGTCTCGCCGCAGCGCACCCACCAGCACCGCGATCGTCTTCCGATCATTGTCGTCCTCGCCAAGGATGACCACGGTCCTGGGCTGTTGTCGCCGCCGGGGTGTCATTCGGGGCAGCCCCCCAGAGCGCCGGAGAACCACAACTCACCGAGGCCGACTTCGCCCCGCAACTCCTGCTCCATCGCGCGCACGGTCTCCGGGGAAATCGCAGGTATCCGGGAGGCGGCGTCTTCACCACGCTCGCAAACGATCAGCTCGTCTGGCGTCAACCGATTGACCAGCGCCGGCGAGTGGGTGGCGATCAGGAACTGGGTGCGCTCGGACGCTTGACGCAACAGTTCGACGAGACGGTCCAGGATGTGCGGGTGCAGACCGTGGTCGATTTCCTCGATGCAGGTCAACCGCGGCGGCGATGGGTCATACAGGAGGGCGAGCAGCGCCAACGCCCGGATGGACCCGTACGAGGCTTCCTGCAGTTTGGTGGATCCGGGCAGCGCGGCCTCCACGAGATTGAGCACCACTCCCTCTCCAGCCCCACCGATGGGCGTGAACTCCAGGCTTGCCAGGCCCGGGATGAAGGATCGGGCATCGCGGTGGAGCGCGGCGAACCTGTCGGGGTGCTCCTCGGCAAGGTATGCCAGGAACGGTGCGAGGTTGCTGGCGTCGTTGGAGAGGCGGTCACTGATCCGCTCTTGAGCCGGCCGACGCGCCGCAGCCACATCCACGTCGAAGACGCGGAAGCTTGAGAATAGGTCGGCCAGCGCCTCGACCAGCTCGGCGTCGTCCTCGGATACCAGCTTTGGCAGTGTTGACAGGCCGAGTGAGCCTTCCCGCAGGCTTGCTGTCTCTTCACCGCCCTCGGGCCTGTGGAAGGTGATCTTGCCGCCATCGATCGTGATTCGCTGCCCCGGCCCGGTGGCACGCTCGAAAGTGAACCTCTCTGCGCGGCGCAACACCTGGCGACCGGTCCGCACCACCGGCTTCTGCGAAGAAAAAGTAAGGGTGTAGGTGTCCGGGGCCGCCAAGCTGCTGTTCCTGGTGACCGCCGTCTCGACCTCGATGTCGATCGGGCTCCTCGGGTCGCGACTACCCCGAAACAGCACCCGGTGGATGCCCCCTCGACGCTCGAGTGCCGGCTCGAGGTCGTCGCGAGTCGCGTCACCCAGAAAGGCGATGACGTCCAGGAGGTTCGACTTCCCCGCACCGTTGGGGCCAACCAGCACGTTGAGGGCGGCAAGGCGCACCTCCACGTGACGCAGGCTGCGGAAGTTGGTCACCTTGAGTCTGAGCAGATACGGGGGATGCCGAACGGCCACGGAAAGAGACTACCGTGTTGATCAGCTCGTGCCACGCACGCCGCGACGGCACCCGACCGAAACATCACCCCGCGGTTCCCTGCCCGCCGGCATCCACCCGTACGACTGCGTAAGGCTCAGCTGGAGGCCGCGACCTGAGCGGCTCGTACCGTCAGGCGAAGCCGTCAAGATCAGCAATGGCACGTAGCCCATCACTGTCCCGGATGACAATTTCGCGATAGCCCGTGGCGATGACGCCGGCCCCCCGCAAGCTTCCGAGCGCCTTGTGCAAGCTGATCTCGGCGGCCCCACAGAGGGTCGCCAATTCGCTCTGGGTCAGGCGCACGTTGATGACGAGTCCCTCCCGGCTCCGCCGACCGTACGCCGTGGCGATTTCCCAGAGCACGCGCGCCAGACGAACCTTGACAGGGTAGGAGGCGAAGTCGACCCGGCGTCGGTTTGCCCAGCGCAGCCGGTCCGCGACGATGCCGGCGACCTCCATGGCGGCGTCCGGATTGGATCGAAGAAAGGCACGGAACGCGTTGCGGTGGATGATCCGAACGGTTGAGGGCCGGCAGGCGGTGACCGTTGCGGTCCTCGGCGTGCCGTTCAGCGCGGAGATCTCCCCGACGATGTCACCAGACATGCGGATGGCCAGCAGCGCCTGTCGACCGTCTGCCATCTCGACG
Organism: Micromonospora sp. NPDC005220; assembly: GCF_040607895.1. Taxonomy (NCBI): domain Bacteria; kingdom Bacillati; phylum Actinomycetota; class Actinomycetes; order Micromonosporales; family Micromonosporaceae; genus Micromonospora; species Micromonospora sp. NPDC005220. The sequence goes on along the minus strand of NZ_JBEXHP010000053.1, from coordinate 17,659 downwards.
GTGACCTTGGCGAGGGCGTCGTCCAGCAGGATGACGTGCGACTCGAGTGCACCCTCCTGCAGCACGACCTGGGACTCCTTGACCGAACGACGGATCCCGACGGCCAGGAGGCGATCCCGAGCGGCCCTGTCGAGTCGACCGAGGAAGGTCCCGGGCATCCAGGTCACGTCGTCCACGTGTCGCCTCCATCCTCGCTCAGGAGATCATCATTCACGTTCGGCTCCGAGATCGCTACTGATCGCTGTCACACATCACCGCATCACCGGTGCCGAAAGGGTAGAGACGAGCATCAGCCCCCCAGCGGACGCCATCGCCACCATGAGCCATGGCATGCTCCGGCGTACCCGCAGGTGCTTCGCCATCGCGATGTGGGCGAGCACCCTGACGAGGTCCCACACCTCATCCCTGTGCCGTCGAACTGACGCCGCGGACGGGCTGCCTGCTGCTCCGGCGAGGTTCGGGAAAGCGAATCGGTTGGCGCTGCTGGCACCGTCGAGACGGGGTCGAAGCACCAGAACGAGCAGCCAGGCGGCCGACGCGAGTCCAATGACGAAGGGAATCACCAGCAGCGCAGCCAGCAGAACGGTGATCGGGGCACCGCCAACCACGTGCGGCACCATCCTGTCCACAACCGCGGCTGCCACCCCGCCCTCAATCGCCAGGAGCGCAAAGGCCTTGGTATCCGCGTGACGAATTGAGGTCTGGAGCGAAGCTGCCACGGCGAGGCCGACCTGAAGATCACGCCACGGATCGAGGTGAGTCTGTCCGGCCGTCCGTCGAACGTTTCCCATGGGTCAAGTGAAGGCGGATACGGACGGGGGCATGAAGTCGAAGTACGGGTTGTCGTCCACCCGACGCTGAAGCGACAACCCGTACTTCTATGGAATTTCCAGGCCGCCGGACCGATATAGATGACGTTGAACAGCTCACCGTCGTCATTCGAAGGGTGGATCGCGTGCCTGACTTCGCGGATCCGGACCGCCGAGTTCTCGTCGCCGTGGACATGGAGAGCTACAGCGGACGCGACAACGTCCTGCAGTATCGGGCTCAACGTGCTTTTCAGAAAATCATGACGGAGGCCTGCGAGGAACTGGGCCTCGACCGTGCCACCTGGCTCCTCCAGCAGGGAGGCGATGGAGAGCTCGCGATCCTGCCCGCTGGGACGAGCGAGCGGGCGGTGGTGACGCGGCTGACGCCAATCGTTGATCGACTGCTGCGCGAGCACAACCGGGGCCTGGCTCCGGAGGCTCGGATCCGACTACGAATCGGCGTCCACGAGGGGCTGGTCCACCTCGACGGCGCGAACGGCTACCCGGGCGAGGCGGTCGTGACCGTCTGTCGACTGATCGACTCACCGCAGCTCAAGGCGGCGCTGCGACAGTTCCCGGGCGCCGCGGTCGCGTTGATCGTCTCGGACCGGATCCACCAGGACGTTGTCCGCCATTATCAGGACCTGAGGCCGGAGCACTTCCGGCGGGTGTCGGCCACGGTGCCGGAGAAGGACTTCGAAGCCATCGCCTGGATCTACGTCCCGGGTGAGAACATCGCCGGTGACGCTGAGGCGAAGGACCGCAACGAAAGCCGGCGTCCTCCCGGCAACTCGAGAGAGGGTAGCGGCGACGCCGGCCGTCGCAGCCGTGTCCCTACCCCGCAGCCCCTCCCCGGGGGCCAGGTCTTCAGCAACATCACGTCCCACGGGATCAACGCGTTCGGAAACGGCAACGTCATCTCCACCTCAGGCACACACGACACCACGGATCCACGGCGGTCGGACTCGTGAGCGGATCACAGCCCGAAGATGCTGCCAACGCCCCTGACACCCCGCGGGACGGTGGTGGGCGTAATGCCGTAGTCAAGCAAGGGGCTCCGCTGGACGACTGGCCCTCCCTGGCAGAGGACCGCAGCCAGTCGGACAGTGACCAGGGAGACGAAATCCCTCCGGGCTCGCTTCGCCTGGATCCTCGAGTGGGCGAGGAACTGTACGGCACCAACGTCGAGGCCAGCTACTCCGACATCAACGCCAGCGGGGTGAACGCCTTCGGCAACAACAACACCATCCACCACATCAGCTATCAGGGCCAGCCACCCGCCAAGCCCATCATCCGGGATCTCGTCGGAGTGCCGGATCTCCTCAAGGTCTACGCGGAGGCTGCTGCTGACAGCAGCCTGTCCGCCTTGCTCCATGAACGGTCCACCGCCTGTTTGACCGGCCGTCCCAACACCGGCCGATTTAGCACAGCGTGCGCCGCGCTCGCTCGACGTCACCGCGCGGATCGGGTGCGCGAGGTGCTGCTGCCCGAGGAGGTCGGGCCGGAGGCCCTGCATCGCGCGGCGGACAGCCTCGCGGAAGATCACGGCTATGTCCTGCGACTGACCGGGCACAGGCATGTCGAGACGATGCGCCTGCTGGCTGACGTATTCCGGCAACGCTCGGCGAGCCTGCTCCTGATCCGGGATGACGACTCACGCGCCGGCAGCAGGCACAGCGCCGAGGTGCCGCACCAGAGCCCTGCCCCGGTGGCCGTCTTCCGCAGACATCTGCAACACCAGCTACGCGATCGTGCGGACCTGAGTGGCGAGGAGAACGAGTGGCAGGTCGACACATATCTCCAGCATGGGGATCTCCGTGCGGCGCTCGAGAGCACGTACGGGCCTCGAGAGGTCGTGCCGCTTGCTACGGCTGTCGCGGATCGCCATCCCGCCGACGGCGATGCGATCGCCGAGATCGTAGGGATGTCCCAACCGAGGCGAAGGGCGCGCGCAGCCGACGTTCTCCGCACCGAGGTCGCCGGCGGGGACCGACGACCGCGCCGAGCCGAACAGCACGAACGAGCGTTCCGCATCGCGTACGCCGTCTTCGCCCGGCAACCGCTGCACTACGTTTTCGAGGCCGCGAGCCTGCTGCTCGAGGAGATCGACGGACAGGCCAAGCGGCCGGACTGGGGCAGGATGGCGTTGCAGCACCCCGTGTCCGAGCTGCTCGGGCCACTCGATGTCGACTGGCGGGAAGGCCGGGAGGCCGCACGCTCGCACGTCGGCGTGTCCCGATCTGCATGGCTACGTGACGGTGCCATGCGAGGTGCCATCATCGACGAGGCGTGGCACGAATTCGACAGCACCAGACCGGCGATACTCAAGTGGCTCGACACCTTGGTCGCTTCCGACGACGAGCCGGTGCGCCGCGCGGCCGGCGAAGCGGCGGGCTTACTCGCTCACCACGACTTCGATCGGGTGTGCACGGATCTCATAGACGGTTGGGCGTCCGCGCCCAGGCCTCGGAGCCGTCAAGCGGCGGCCCGGGCGATCGTTGTGGCGGACATGGGCGGCAACGTGCACCACCTCGTCCGCCGGAAGGTACGGGACTGGGCCGGCGGCCACCGCAACTACCAGCGGGACGCGGCCGCTCTCGTCTATGCCAGCGGACTTCAGCAACCGGACCTGAGCTGGAGTCTCGCAGACCTGCGCCGCATCGCCGAGGATCGGATGCAGCAGCACACCCACGCAGTGGCCGAGAGCGTGTACCAGCTCTACCTCCATTCCCATGATCGGGCTGACCAGATCATCTTCGAGTTGGCGCGGTGGTCGGATGACCGCCAATTGCAACGGCATGCCGGCAACGCCCTACTAATCCTCGCGTCACGGACCGCCGACGATCTTCCCAGCGGCGCTGCCGACCTGATGACGAAGCTCGCGGCGAGCCAGGTAGACGCCGCCGATCTCGCTCGTCTCTGGCAGGTGTCGCTGCTCGCCACGCTCCCGTCCCGTCGTGCGTGGCTGATCTTCGGTCAGTGGCTGCACAGGGCCGACTCCGATGAAAGCTTCCGTAAGTCGATCGGTGCGTTGGTGACCGACCTGGCGGCCGTTCCGGCCCTACGGCACCGACTGCAGTTCCATCTCATACGGCTGAGTGAGTTCCAGAACGGCCTGCCCCGGTGGCTCGAGAACGCGATGAGGGAGTAGTGACATGACAAGCCTTTTCAGCACGGAACAGCCACGGGTGGGACCGTGGCGCCGGTTCGGGACATGGTTACTGACGCTCTGGCGTCGCCTGTTGGTGGCGCTGCAGGGGCCGGGGCCCATCTCGGCGCCGATCTCGCCGGCGCCACCCCCGCCACCACCCGGGCGGTTGACGGAACGACGAGACGTGTCAGCGCCGATCATCGTCCCGGCACGCGGTTACGTGTTCACCTTCCGCATCCGCGCCGCGTTCGTCTGGTCATCCGAGGGAATCCCGCGCGAGATGCTGAGCGGCTCCGCGCAGTACTTCATGCCGTACGCCATTCGCGCGCTGACCCGTCTGGCTGCGGCACGCGCTCGCAATTTCGCCGCGCACCGGGCCAGGGATCTGGAGGTGGAGTTGCAGCGGGCGCTGGCCGAAACAGGACCGTGGCGCTACGAGCGCGGCGGCGCGCAGGTCGCCTGCCAGCCGTACGTGTGGGTGGAGCTCGACGAGGGTGTCAAACAGGCCGTCCGGCCCTACTGGGAGCAGCTCATCAAACTCGACTGCGAGTACGACGTCGATGTAAAGCGGGCTCAGTATGCCGATCGACTCAGTCGGCAGTGGCTATCGATCCTGGAGAAGCTGGTGGACAGTCCGGTCGCCGGGGGCGCAGCCAAGATGACCAACGAGAGTCTCGCCGCCGTCGTTCAGGAACTCATCGCCCAACAGCAGGCCGCCTCACAGCGACTGGATGACCTGCTCGCTGAGGGACTACGCAGTGATGACGCCTACGAGAAGGCCACGTCGTTCGAATTCCTTACCGAGCGGCTGAAGTCCCACGGGCGGGCAGCGCCGTCGGACCTGAGGAAGCCGACCCGGAACGGTTCCGCACCCGATCCCGGCAAAGCCTGACGTACTAGTCAAGGTGACAGTACCGACTCGCCGGCATCCGTCGAGACGCTTCACCCACGGGTGTCCTCGACGCGTCCTTCCTTGTCGTCTCCGCGCTGGCGGAGCGCTCGCTCAGCGAGCAGGCCGGAGAGCTTGCCCGTCGCCCACTTGGCTCGGCCGAGTGTCTCGTCGCCGAGGCGCTTGGCGGTACCAACGCCCTCTGCTCCCGTCTCGAGCGCCTTGTCCCGCACCTCCATGGCCGCGTCCGTCCATCGTCTCGCCTCCGACGACTGTCGATCGCCCTCGATCCCCAGCCGCCCGTGGAACTCGACGATGGCGATCGAGACATGGTTGCTCGACTTCACCACAGCCGGGGAGTCCATCGGATTCAGCAGCACCTTGGCGTTGGCTCTGCCCGCGGCCGCGTCCATCCGGGCCAGCAGGCGCTCGGTGCACCGGGAGATGAGTTCGAGCCTGTTCTGCCGGGCAGTCCTCAACCCGAGGCGATGCCCGTCCAACTCCCCCGGCGACGCGTCCAGCACCCGGTCGAGTTCGAGCACGGCGATCGCGTCCTGCAGCTGGAAGCACCGAGCCAGGACGACGAGCCACTCCTGCCCCTTCGTTTCTGCTTCCTTGGCCGCCTTGGCGAGATCACCGATCGTGGTCTTGCGCTCCAGCTTCTCCGCGAGCGCGTCGAGTTGACGCAACGCGTACGCCTGGGTTTCTGCGATCGTCGCCGGCGCGCCCTGCACCTTCGACCACGTGACCTCGTCGACCCGGCCTCTCGCCTCTCGGATGGTCATGGACTCCTCGATGACGAAGCCCACGCCGATCATGCGGGCCAACACGGCGTCCTTCTGGGCGCGGAGCACATCGTCGACCTTCTCGTCGATCGTGGCGAGATAGTCAGTGATCTCCTTCATGCTCTGTTGCATCGCAAGCTGCGCCATGATCCCCGCAGCGCCAGCCAGCAGCGCCGGGTTGCCCGCGATCGCCCCGGGCCCCTTCGAAATCTGGAGCCATTTCTGGATCGAGCCCGGATCCCCCACCATCGCGTGGCTGACGCCTGGGGTCTTGGTCGGCATCAGACCGAACTTGTGGACAGTCTGCGCGGACTCCTTGGTCAGTTGCACCCAGCGACCCGAGTGGGCGGCGATCTCGGAACCCGTCTGTGCCGCTGCCGCCCCGGCACTGAGGACAGACCCGAGCCGAGGCAGTCCGAGGTCCGTCGACGGCAGTCCCTCGGAGACGAGGAAACGTTCGACGGCCGTCGGATCTCCGATGACCGCCAGCCCATCACCGTCACTGATCAGCTGAATCTCGTTACCCATTGTCGGCTCCTGATGTGCGGAAGGGGTGGACAGCGACGACCTGTGCTCGGTCACTGCTTAGCTCTGCGGCCCCGGACGGCCTTGGGTGAGCGCCAGGAGGTGAGGGCCTCGTCGGTGAGGTGCAGGCGGTTGGTGGTCTCGGCGAGGAAGCCGGCGTAGATGTCCGCCGGCGAGGCACCCCACTCCGGGTCGAACTCGCCGTGCCACTGGCGTACCCAGGGCAGGATCTCGCGCAACCCCGCTACCAGCGGCAACAGCCGGTCGGCGGCCCAGCCGTCCTCCTGCTCGCGGGCGACGATCAGGGTGGCCAGGGCCTGGGCCTGCTCGCGGTGGTCCCAGCCGGCCCAGCCGACCAGCAGCGACGGGTCACCGTCGCGGCTGGCACCCGGGTACGAGACGAACCGCTCCTTGGGTACGTCGAGCTTGCCCCGGTGCTTCCAGTAGCTGGTCTTGAGGAAGTCCGCCGAGGTGTACTTCGGCGGCACCGGGATCTGCTTGCGGAACTCCCGCTTCGCCGGCTCGTCGGGCAGCGCGTCCTCCTGCCGCTGCAGGTCCCACACGTGCTCCCAGTCGGCGCGCTTGCTCAGGCCGGAGTCCTTGTAGCGCAGCGCGGCCAGGTGCGGCACGTGCTCGTCGGCCACCAGGTCGGCGATCACCTTGCCGAGATCCTGACCGGGCGCGTAGAGATTGGCGACGGTGAGCACGTCGGCGTCGCGGCGCAGCTCGTCGGCGAGCTGCGCGGTGGTCATCGGGCGCGGCTGCTCCAACCCGTCGACGTGGTGGTACCACAGCTCACGCGCCTCGCACCGGTCCAGCAGCCAGTCCCGCAGCGCCTTCGCCTGCATCGCGTCCCAGCCCTCGCTGGCCCACCGCCGCTTGCACTCCGGCCGCTCGATCAGCCCGATGTTGCGGTTGCCCTCGATGACCGCGATCCGCCGCTCCACGACCGCCCGGTACTCGTCCGACCAGTGCGCCGGCAGCTCGGTGATCGGCGTAGACCCATGCCGCGCGAACCAATGCGTCTCCGCCTCACCAGCTTTGACCTTGCGGGCGAGCACGATCTCAAATGCCCGTTCCCCCAGCTTCAACGTTGGCACCGAGCCGGCCGGGGCGGTCAACTCCTCGTCCAGCAGCCCGTAGAGCGAGTAGACCTGCCAGTCCAACTCCTCCTGCAACGCGATCATCCGCGCCCGGACCGAGTGCCACTCCCGGCCGGCGGCGTAGAGCCGCTCGCGAGTGGGCACCCCGGAGGCCGCGACCGCCGCCGGGCTCACCGTGGCAAGCCGCTGCGCCAGGCCGTCGATCTCCCGACTCAGTTCAAGGGGGTACGCCGACGGCAGCGGGAAGTCGCCAAGTCTCGACCCTACAAACTGATACCGCTCAGACCACGGCTCCGCGCTGACACGTGCGCCGTCTCCGCCAAGTGGATCTCCTCCGCCACCATAGCTCTGCTGCTTAAGCCAGAAGCAGGCGGTAGAGCTGTTAAGGATTCCCAGCAATCGCAGATGGTCTTCCTCCGATGCCTCCTTGGTCAACTTGATTACCAGAGCCGAACGGTTAAAGACCTTGCCACCCCGGTCCAGCACAAAATGGTTGTGCGTCGCCACGAATGCAAAGGCAATCGACATAGACGTTTCGTGACGTCCAGAGAAATAAATACCAAGATCAAACCAGCGAAGCCCTCGCTCACTGGGGATCTTCCCGAAATAGAGACGTCTTGCCAGGTTCGTGCGCAATCTCCATAGGTATCGCAAAGTCTTTGGCAGCAGTCCTCGCCTCGATCCGTCAACCTCATAAGGCATGACCGTCGACAGGGGAGCAGCTAGCAAAAAGTCGCGGACCTCATCTCCGTTGACCATTGGCATGACATCCGAACCCACGCCCATCCGTCGGACAACGTCCTTCGGCATGAGGAATGCGTCATCCTCTAGAGTCAACGCGGTCATTCCGATATCGATGCCGTCTCTCGACATCAAATCCGGAGCTTTTTTCAGAAAAGCCATAATTTCGTCTGCGCCACCGCCGGAGAGGCTCCATGGGTGAGTAGCCAGGTTTGCCCGGGGTGTATCCGCAGCACTGGCCCACTCGCTCTGTGATCTAGGGCGATCAAACTGGCGTAAGATGGCTTGCCAGACACGACCCTCCCGCGGGTTCGCCGGGGCGGCTGGCTCGCCTCGGATGCCCATCACCGTTCGAATGGTGGCGGGCCGGTTCCGGTTCGTGTTGCGGCCGATGAGGATGACGGTCGGTGTGCCGTGGCCTGGTATGTAGGCTCCGGAGGTATCGATGATGTGAGTCAAATTGACCCGTGTCGCGAATAGAACCTCGATCATCTTCTTGCCGAACTCGCGTTTCATGAACGAGTTAGCGGTGATCTGGCCGGCGTAGCCTGCGCCGTTGCCTTCCCCGTCGGCACTCTTGGCCAGTTCGAAGAACCGCTGGGAGAAAGGCACTGACAGCGCATACTTCCCAGAGCAGGCGTCGTACATCTCGCGATAGGCCTCGTTGAGGCCCTTGTCCTTGACGGTGATGTAGGGCGGGTTGCCGACCACGACGTGATAGCGGCCGGGGCTGAGGATGCCTGAGTGCTCCTGCACGTCCTCGGTCGCGTAGGCGAACTCGGTCATCGGGTCGTCGCCGAAAAGTATGGCCTGCCGCCGCTTGATCAGCGAGTCGCCCACGGCGAGGTGCATCGGGAAGACATACCCGGCGGAGTCGGCGAGGGTCTTGACGCCGCTGACACGGAGAGCGGCGACCAGGAGTCGGAAGCGGGCGATGGCTACCGCGAAGGGGTTGATGTCGACGCCGTGGACGGCGTCGAGGGCGAGGCGTACCCACTCGTGGGGGTCGCGATTGGGGGCGTGCTGCTCCCACTCCTTGAGGAGGCGGTGGAAGGCACCGAGGACGAAGTGGCCAGAGCCGCAGGTCGGGTCGATCATCTTGACCACGTCGTGGCCGAACTCGGCGATCGCCGGCGTCAGCGTCAGGTCGAGGATGAACTCCTCGACGAACTCCGGCGTCTGGAGCAGCGCATACGTCTTCCGGGCCGCCTCCGACAGGTCCTGGTAGAGGTCACCGAGGAAGCGGGTGTCCCACAGCTCGTCGCAGAACTTGTGCACCAGGTCGCCCTGCTCGGTCCGCCGACGCCAGAAGCCGATCAACTCCTTGGCCGCGTCGTGGGACAGCGGGATCTGGTAGAGCGGATTGTGCCGCTTGTCGAAGAGTGACTTGCCGGCCTGGGTGCTGGCGATGGTATCGAAGCCCTGCTCCAGCCAGCCGCGCAGCGTCTCCTCGGGCCGCTCCCGGAAGAACTGCGCCTCGGCCTCCTCGGCCAGCACCAGCCGGTCCCCCGGGCCCGCCAGGTAGGGGTCGGGCAGCAGGCCGTTGTCCTCGCAGAAGCGGACGAAGACGGTACCGAGCACCCAGGCGACAGCCACCTGCGTGACGCGCTCGTCGCGCCAGGCCGCCCAGGTGGCGGCGGTACGCCCGACCTTGAAGGCGTGGTCGTACTCGCCACGCAGCTTGAGGCGCACCTCCTCGACCGACTCGGCCTGCTCCCGCAGGTCCTTTTCCAGGTTCTTGACCTGCTTCTGCAGGTCGGACAAGAGCAGCTTCCGGTCGATCACGCGACGACTCTAGTCGTCCGGCCGACGGGACGGAGGTACCCGTAAGGCCCGTTTGCGTCGCCGGGTCGCTACCTACGGCTCCCGCATCCAGGTCTTTGGATCAGTGACGAAGATGCCCTTACCTTGATGCCGCCGGATCACTCGCAGCGCTTCCAGCCGTACGTAGACCATCTGGATGGTCGATGAGCTGACCTCGAAGCGGTCAGACATGTCAGCGATCGAGGGCAGCTTGTCCCCTGGTTTGACCTTTCCGCTCCGCAGGTCCCCGATGATCTCGTCCGAGATCCGGATGTAGTCCGGTGTCTGTGGCATGGCACTCCTCGCGTGGCACGCCAATTTGATCACGACACGCACCCGCGGGACAACCGAGCGTTGCCATCCGCAACTTAGGCATATATGGTTGATCGCGAGCCGGTCCTCGCGTGGCAACGAGTTCGGCTCACCCCCTGGTCGGGGCGGGTGTGGGTGCCCGTCCCGACCCGTCGGACTGCTCTGCTGTCGTACCGCTGAATTGAGCTGCGGCGGCCGAGCGGGCGGGTCGCCCGCGGCCCCCGCGCGGACGGCCCGCCCTTCCACACCCTCTGCCGGGAGCTTCCGCGCTCCGGCCTGCCCGCAGAGAGGATCGTCGTGGCTCAGGTGTATCGAGGTGGCCAGCCCTACCCGGCCGGTCACCCGGGCCGGTTGACGCCGCACGAGGTGCGGACCCGCAAGTTCGCCGCGCGCCAGCGCGGCGTCGACCCCGATCAGGTACGCGAGTTCCAGGCCCGGGTGGCCGAAGAGCTTGCCATGCTCAACGAGACGGTACGGCTGCTCAGCCAGGAGAACGACCGGATCAAGCGGGCGCTGCGCGATTGGCAGACCATGCACGCGCGGGAGTGCCGCCCACCGAACTCCGGTCACTGGTGACCGTGCGGCCCTCCCCCGGCGACCTGCTCACCATCGACGGCCGGGCCTCGGTGCAGTTCGCCGGGGACCGCGCCCTGACGTTCCGCGTCGTGTCGGTTTCCGACCAGCCGACGTACCACGGCTGGATCTGGCTGACCGGCTACGTCCTCAACCGGCGCGGCGAGGCGACCGCCAAGCGCGAGATCTACGTCCAACTCGCCGGCCTCCGCCCCGCCACCGGCACCCCGGCCCCGAGACGGTCCCGCGCTACCCGCCCCTATGCTTCGCGGAATGACCAAGGTGACGGCAGCGCAGCTCGCGACCGCTCGGGGCTGCGTGCTCGGGCTGATGCTCGGTGACGCGATCGGCGCGACGGGCGGCAACGTGCCGGCCAGCGGAAGCTTGCGGGCCACCAGCGCCGGCCAGCTCGCCTGCTTCACCGTCGAGGGCCTCATCCGCGCTGATGTGCGCGGCGCCCACAAAGGAATCTGCCACCCGCCCAGCGTCGTCTGGCGTTCGTACCATCGCTGGGCCACGATTCAGGGCATCTCCGGGCTGGAGGCGACGCCGGACAAGAATTGGCCTACCGGTTGGCTGTCCATGGTGCCGGCGCTGGCGGCGCGACGTGGTTCAGCGCCGGCGACGGTGGCGGCGTTGCAGCGGCGGACGATGGGCACCATCGCCAAGCCCGGTGGCACGAGCACCGGGGCGCACGCCCTCACGCGGACTCTGCCGGTCGGCCTGTACCCGTCCTGCAACCCAGTGGACGTCGCCGCGCTCACGCACACGGGTGAGGCGCTGGGCGCGGCCTGGCTGGGTGCCACGGTGGTTCGCCTCCTCGCGGCAGGAAGACGCCTTCACGACGCCCTGGAGAGTGCGCGGCTGCACGCTGCCGACTGGCGCGAGGTGGCGGAGCGGTCGCTGGCGCCGGCCGTGGCCGCGGCCAGGTCCCGCCCGGGCACACTCCAGGAACTCACCCGCCTCGCACCCGACGCGAGGGCGGTTTCCGCGCTGGCCGGTGGGGTCTACACGGCCGCATCGTTTCCTGCGCGGGAAACGGTCCGCGAGGCGCTCCTGTTCGCCGCCTCGGCTGGCGACGGCGGCCAGGCCGCGACGGTTGCCAGCGCATTACTGGGAACGGCACACGGACCCGACGCGCTACCCGTCGACTGGCTATCCCGACTGGAACTGGCGTGGCCGGCTGACACCCTGGCCCGGGACCTCGTGACCCAGCTGGCGGACAGCCCGTCCGGTGGCGAGTACGTCGACGCGACCGACCCACACTGGTGGAGCCGCTACCCCGGCAGCTGACAATTCGTGACCGTCGGCCTTCGTTGCTGCTGCACCGTGGCGTTGCCGGCCGCGTCGGATCGGCCCGCCATCAGCCGGTGCGCGACCCAGAGCGCCGGGACGACCGTCTCGTAGAGGTACGGAACGCCGGTCAACCGTCCCCAGCGGTGAATCCCTCGGGCGGAGGGGTGGGTGAATGCCGCGACGAGCGTGTCGACGCCCGCCAGTCGCGCCTGTTCCAGATGTGGGGCAAGCTGACGGCGACTGGTTGTCAGCGCGGTGATTGTCTTGTAGACCTCGACCCCCTGCACGATGCACAGGGTCGGCTGGAGAATCTTGATCGTCGCGGCCATGTGCGGGAGACAGTTGCGGCTCATCGTGGGATTGCTCAGCGACTTCATCGTCTCCCCGACTGTGGCCGAGCAGAGTCGCATGTTCGCCATGGCGTAGGCGTCAAAGAGGTGTACGGGCGCTACGCCGTCCAGGTGAAGCAGTTCGCCTGCTCGATCGGACCCCGGCTCACGGCCCACCGCCAGCCTCAGGGCGCTGGCGACACCCTGCATATGCGGATTGCGGCTGTTGAACGGCAACCTGGCGGATTCCATCACCTCCGCATGCCGCTGTTCGAGGGTCACGCTCTCCCGCAGTCGTGCCGTGTCCATGGCGATGACCAGGATCCGGATCGGTACCCCGTCGAGGGTCAGGTCGTAGTGGCGGCCGACGTGCGAAAGCTGCCCGGCCGCGAACTCCACCTCCGGTCGAGGCGCCCCGCGTCCGTCGAACAGGACGGCCCGTTGACAACTGCCCAACTTTCGGCAGACGCAGTTGCCCGATGGTCCGAGAACCTGCTCGGTCATGTACCGGCGCAGCTTGTCGACTCGCCCGGCTGTGGCCGACGCGTCGCTGGCCACGCTCATGGCGACGGCTCCTCGGCCGCGCTGACGAGGATTCCGGGTTCGACAGAGCCTCCGGCCCTGGGCCGAGGGGCCGGTCGCTCGCTGCCATCAGCTTCCTCTCCGGTGAGCGCTTTTCGGAGGAGCGCAGTCTCCTTCTCGCTCGGCGGTCCGGCGGCGCCGGCATGCCACTCGACGACGAGCAGCTGGCCAGAGGGCAGTGAGTACGTTCGCACCGCCCGGCTTGGCACCGCTGATCCATAGTCCGTGCCGCCAGATCCCAGGCTGCCCTTCTGCGGCAGGCCGAGCGCTTGGGCAAGGTTGTTCCAGGGCTTACCGAAGGCGAACACGTCCTGCACCGGCAATTCGGCGATCGGCTGCCAGACGAACTCATCGATGACCTCGGGCGGCGGCTTCAGCGGAGCGGTGATGGCCTTCGAGTGCCATGGGTAGCACTCGAAGATCAACAAATCACGGTGGTCGGCGGTCGAATCCTGGAGCCACCGGCGGGTGAACTCAAGGCGCGCCCGGTAGTACGGGTTGCGCCCCATCTCGTGGGGCAGAGTCCAGGGCGGCCGGTTGTACGGGCAGGTTGTAGCCCATTTGCTGTACGACCCAGCCTCCCGAATTTCGCTGGCGAAGATGCCCTTCCGCGATTGAAAGCGCTGCCGGTACTCGCCCGGGTTCAGCCCGAGCACCACCATCCGGGGCGTCTGTTCCAGCCCGAGCAGGTCGCCATGGTAGGGCTCGGGGAATCCGTCCCGGGTGACCTGTCCGGGGCCGACGCCTGCAAGCGAGCCGAACCACTCGGGCAGTGGTGGCGGTAGTGGATCTTCGCCGTTGAGCCAGGACTCGATGTGGGCGTCCCAGAAGGCCGCAACCCGCTGCCGTGCGGAGGTCGTCATGACGAAAAGTTATCGATGCCTCACTGGTCAAGCCAGTGCGCAACGCAGAGAATCAACCCCGTGACCGAGAAGTTGCACCGGTTGGCGGCATTGCTGCAGGCTCGCGACGACCTGGACGCCAGGATCGCGGCGCTCACCGGGCGATCAGCCCGGCCGGGCGACATCGGCGAGTTCATCGCCGTGCAGGTGTTCGACATCGAGCTGGCAAGTACGGCGATCCAGGCCGGCTACGACGGCATCTTCCGATCCGGTCCGCTCGCTGGCCGGACTGTCAACGTCAAGACCTACGGCGACGCGTTCACCGGCATCGACATCAGCCCGCATCCCTGCGACTTCTACCTGGTGTTCGGCGGTCCGCCCCGCCCACTCGGCGTCGTACGGCACCACCAGTGGCAGATATCAGCGGCGTATCTCTTCGACTCCCGCCGCCTGCTTGAAACGTTGGCCACTCGGGGCGTCAAGATCGGCATCGCGACGAGCATCCGTCGAGCGGACCTTGATGCGGCTCGGATCTATCCCGGCACCAACGGATCACCCCCGCTGCGTCTGACGCCCGAGCAGACGGCCCTGCTGTCCCTGTTCGGCGCTCCCGTCATGTGATCCGTAGCAGTCGGGCAACTCACAGCTTGGCCGCGCCCACGAGCACGGTGATATCAAATGAGGATGTTCTTGATATCATCGGAGCTGACTCGCTGCCGCCAGAGAGGTCCCTGACCATGTCACGAACGATCCTGGACGTCGACGACGACCTGCTCGCGGCAGCGTCGAAAATCCTCGGTACAACGACGAAGAAGGCGACAGTCAACGCTGCCCTTGAGGCGGTGGTCAACCGGGAGAAGCGCCGCGAGTTCGCCGACTGGCTCAAGACCGGCGGGCTTCCCGACCTGACCGGCGGAACGGGCGCGACCAAGCCGGACGCGGCGTGAGCTGGGAGCTTTACCTTCTCGACAAGTCGGCGCTCGCCCGCTGGCCCAAGCCCACGGTGGCCCCTGTGCTCGACGAGTTGTCCGAGAGAGGGCTGCTGGCGGTGTGCGGAGCGGTGGAGATCGAAGTGATCCACAGTGCCCGCACCGCGAAGGACGCGCAGCGCGCGCGTTGGCTGCTCGGCGGCTTCCACTGGCTGGCCATGCCCGACGAGATCTGGGACCGGGCGATCGACGTCCAGGTCCAGGCGCTCCACAAGGGCAACCACCGCGCCCTGTCGATGGCAGACCTGCTGATCGCCGCCACTGCCGAACGCCACGGCGCCACCGTGCTGCACTACGACGGTGACTTCGACATGATCACGGCGATCACCGGGCAGCCGACGGCTTGGGTGGTGCCTTCCGGCACAGCTAGCTGATCGCACGCAGGTGGGTCCCCGGACTACCGGCCCTGCTGCAGGCCTGCGGTCACCGCCTTCGCGTCGAAACGGGCCGGGTCGAAGCCGGTCGGGTCGTCCAGGTCCAGCCAGTCCAGCCAGTCCACCCGAGCGGCGCACCGCCGCGTACTGATCGCTTCTTCGCGTTACGGCGTCGACCACGGCTCACTGGACTCACGGGCGCAGTCTGCCGCACCCGACCGACCTGATCGCAAACCGGTCGGTGAGATCTTCCTGGGTCTAGCCGCCGAAGCTCAGCGCCTGCCGCAGGTTCACGTCGAGGCTTTCGTTGTACTGCGGATCGGGCTCAGCCCCGGCAGCACTGAGTACCGTGCTGAAAAAGCATCTGGCACCAACGGCGAGGATCACGCGGAAGATCTCCGTGTCATCGAGACCGTGACTGCGCAGGCCCACGATGTCGGCCTCGATGACCGAGTTCGCATCGACCGCGACCTTTCCGGCGAAGTTGACGACTGCGACCTCCTGCGCGGAGAGGCCGGCGCTGCCGTGGTCTGACGCGATGGCGGCGACGGTCGGCGCGTCGAAGAACTTGTCTCGCAGGACCTTCCCGTGCGCCAGTCCGCAGTAGGAGGACTTCAGGGCCCGGGCTGCGGCGAGGGTCGCCAACTCGTAGCGGCGCAGCTCCATCTCGGCCTTCACCGCACCGTTGAGCTGCTGCCAGGCCAGGTACACGGCCGGGCTGTGGGCGAACAACCTGGTGTAGTTGGGCAGGTAGCCCATCGCCTTCGTGTCCGCATCGAACATCCGCTCAGTGTCCGGCGACTGCTCAGCCTGCTGCAGATGACTCATCCGGCTTCTCCCTACGCTGGACCGCGAACGGTACGCCGCTGGGACCGCGGACGCTGTCGGGAAAGTGCCGCGCACCCGGGGCCTGACGAGATCTGGGGACCGGGTGACGGTGATCAGAACGATCAACCCCAGAAGATCGCTGTGGGGTCCCGATCGAGCTCGGCGAGAAGGTTCGCCATGTTGCTTGTTGGCGGGGCCAGGTCGTACCGATGGAACCGGAGGTTGCGGTCCCGGTAGTACAGCGTCCAGGTCCCGGTGCTCTTGGTGTACCGAAGGCGCGCGACGGGAAGCCGCGTCCACTCCGACCCCATGTCGGCTCGCCACGGGGCCCGACACTCGACGATCGTCAGGTGGCGGGCCGCCTCCTCACACTCGATCCGCACCTGGTCACGGACCCGCTCCGGAACACGCTGGTGGCACCACTGACGCGCCTGAGCCACATCCGCTTCCGGTAGCCCTTGAGCTGCCGCCATTTCGACCTCCTGCCGATTCCAGTCGACCTGCGCGGCCCGTCAGGAGGCGGCCACCGCGCTGCGGTGGGCGTTGACGACCCAGGCGTCCGGCAGGGCGATCCACTCGTTGTCACCCACCCGCACCACCGCACCGTCCAGCTTCGGCAGCAGCGCCGGGTCCTCCATCGGGCAGAGCAGCCACACGCCCCCCACCCCACCGCGCGCCGCGTCGGCCAGCTCGTAGAGCCGGTCCATCGCCCGGTACCGCGCCAGCACCGCCGCGTCGTGCAGCAACACCGGCCCAGTCGCGGTCGACAACGAGGCGCGCAGCGAAGGCACGGTGAGCTGCCACGCCTGTTCGACGTACTCCCCCAGCTTGATTGCCGCCCGAGAACCTTCCTCGGCGATGTCCGCACCGAGCACCGTCTCCCACGTCGGCTTCGGACGGGCGTCGACCAGGGCGTGCAGGTGGTCCAGGAATCGCGCCGCCACGTTGACCGGCCGAGCGTCGAAGCGCCGGACCAGCTCCTCCCGTGCCAGGCCGTACCGGGACAGTCGTACCGTCAGCGCCCGGAACCCGCCGGCGGACCTCGCGCCGGTCAGCCGCTCCTCGGCCCGCATCGCCGCCGCCAGCTCCGGCGACTCAGCCGTCCAGCGGCTCGGTGCGGCGGTCGCCGACGGGCGGCGCTGCAGGATCGACACCGACGACGAGGCGGCTCGCGGCGGCGGCGGCACGTACCGGTCGCGATCCCAGCGCAGCTCGAAGCCCGCTTCGGCGAGCAGCCGGTCCAGCTTGGGATGTGGCGGCAGCGGATCCAGCTCCGGGAAGC
The DNA here is from genome assembly GCF_040607895.1 of Micromonospora sp. NPDC005220. Classification (NCBI taxonomy): domain Bacteria; kingdom Bacillati; phylum Actinomycetota; class Actinomycetes; order Micromonosporales; family Micromonosporaceae; genus Micromonospora; species Micromonospora sp. NPDC005220. The sequence continues at coordinate 446 of NZ_JBEXHP010000053.1, read as the reverse complement.
GGGCGCTCACCCGGTCGGCGACCTGCGCCGGAGTGAGCCCACGCCGCCCCTCGCTGGCCGGGGGTACCACGCCGGCCTGGGCCAGCCGCAGCGCCCGTACCGGATCGAGGTCACGCGGGTAGAGCTCCAGTCGCGCGGTCGCGGCGGCGCGCTCCGAGGCCACCGCGGCGAGCAGCACCCGCCGCCGCTCGTCGATCGCGTCGGCCGCCCCGCCGGGCGCGGTCACCGCCGCGAGGGTACGCAGCACCGTCGCCGGGCTGGGCAGCACCTCGCTGGCGGCAAGCTTGTCGGCGGCCTTGCCCAGCGCGTCGGCGTAGTCCAGCAGGGCTGGCGCCGCCGGGGTGTCCGGCGCGTCGTCCTCGCCGGCCTCCAGCGCGACCAGCAGTCGGTCGCCGCGCGGGTGTGGCTTGCCGTTGATGTCGGCGCGGGCGTGCCGGCGCAGCAGC
>NZ_JBEXHP010000052.1:0-41245 GCF_040607895.1 Micromonospora sp. NPDC005220 | reverse complement strand
CGCCTCCCGCCCGGCGTGCCGCCGCCTCCCGCCCGGCGTGCCGCCGCCTCCCGCCCGGCGTGCCGCCGCCTCCCGCCCGGCGTGCCGCCGCCTCCCGCCCGGCGTGCCGCCGCCTCCGCATGATCAACTCGGTTTCAAGGAAACCGCGGTATCGCGGCGCTTCGGATGCCCCGACTTCCAGGAAGTCGAGTGGATCAACCGGGGCCAACCCGGGCCGTGCGGTATGCGGACACCTCCGGCCGGCGGGGGTACCTGGGTGCACGGGTTCGATGACTCGGGTACAGTGGTGCCGCTTGCGGGTGTAGTTCAATGGCAGAACATCAGCTTCCCAAGCTGACAGTGCGGGTTCGATTCCCGTCACCCGCTCCACCACGAAGGCCCTGGTCAGGACGAGAGTTCCTGGCCAGGGCCTTCGATGCTGTTGCGGCCAGTGGCGCTCGCGGCCGACAAGACCCTGAAGATCCCGAACCCCGGCCGTTCCTGCGTTAACCTCGCTGGCCTCCCAGAGCGTTCAAGTGGTGGGAGGTACACACCATGCAACGACCTCGGGAACTGGCGCCACCGGAAGGCTTCGCCGAGTTCGTCGCCGTGCGCTCCGATGCACTGCTGCGCTCCGCCTGGCTGCTTACCGGTGATGCCGGACGAGCCGAGGACCTGTTGCAGACGGTCCTGGCGGACGTCTGGCGGCGCTGGGCCACGATCAAGAGTGCCGGGCATCCCGAGGCGTACCTGCGTCGAGCGTTGTTCACCACCTACGTCTCCTGGTGGCGGCGGCGCTGGCGCGGTGAGATTCCAAGCCAGCCACCGGACGAGCCCTCACGCAGCGACATGGCAGGTGAGTCCGCCGACCGGGACGCGGTCCGCCGCGCGCTGGCCCGGCTCAGCCGGCAGCAGCGGGCGATCGTGGTGCTCCGCTACGTCGAGGACCTGACGGTGCAGCGGACAGCGGAGGTGCTCGGCTGCTCGCACAACACGGTAAAGGTGCAGGCCTTCCGTGCCCTACGGATTCTGCGTACCGATCCGGATCCTGAGCTGTTCGCCGCCTGGAGGTCGAGAAGTGACGCATGACGATGAGGACATCAGGCTCCTGTTGACCAACGCCGTCCCGCCCCTGACGCCGCCACCGGATCGCGTTGTCGGGGTGGCCAGGCGGGTCCGCCGGCACCGGCAGCTCCTGATCGGAAGCACCGTGCTCGCCGTGGCCGTTGTCGTTGGGCTGGGGGTCGGAGGGGTGCAGATACTCAACCGCGTCCCTTCACCCCATGCGGCTGCCGATTCCGCCGGTCAGGGGCGGTGGACTTCGTGCGTGGAGGCCGCACCGGAGATGGTCACGCGCGGCTTCGCGGTTGCGACCGAGGAGGCAGCCGCCCTGCCCCGCCTCGGCGACGACTTCGTTCCCGCCGCGGCCGTCATCTGCGGGCTGCAACCACCCGTTGGCAAGGACGTGATGGTGACGGAACGGCGCAGCGACGACGTCGCCGCCCTCACCGCCCTCGCCGCCGTGCTCCGCCTGCCCGACGCGCCAACGGATCCCGGCGTCCCGTGCAGGGCGAACCTGCAGATGGCGCCCTGGCTCGCGCTCGTCGACGCGAAGGGCCGGTGGATACGGCCCGCCATACCACTCGCTTCCTGCCACAACCATCTCCCGGACGCAGTCAGTGAAGCCCTTCATGCCCTGCCGCTGACCACCGTGGCAACCCATCCGCTCGCCGAGATCGAATCGGCACGGCCGGACATGGCCGGGTGCGGCCAGCGCTGGGTCGACATGGCAGAAGTGGCGACGATGGCCGACCCCGACCCTGACCCCGACGCCCGTCCCGGAACCCTGCGGTCGCCGTTCCTCGCCGGACAGACGGTCCGCGTCTGCGTCTACGACGTGCCGAGGAGCGAGCAGAAAGACGGCAAGGCAGCCGGCGTCTTAGCGCACGGGACGGTGTTGCGGGGCGACCGACGGGCAGCGGTAGAGCATGCTCTGCGGGCGCCCGAGCCAGCGAACCCGTGCAACGTCCGCGCCAGTCGCTTCGCGGTGTTGAGGCCAATGACCGGCAGCGACCCCCGCGCCTACGTCGAACTCGACGGCTGCCGCCGAATCACAGTGGTGGCCGCAGGTGATCGCAGGGTCATCGGGCAGGGCGCCGCGGCGCTGATCGAGCTGATCGACAAGCCATGACCTGTCGGGCGGGGCGTCCGGGGGGATCCGGCCACCGGCCGTGCCTGGAGGTCAGGCCGAGAGCGCCTGGAAACCCGTACCAACTGCTGGGGCTGGGGCGCCCAACGGGAACTCGCAGACGGTGCGCCACGGGCTGACGTCCGGTGTGCCGGCGATCAGCCGGACCCGGTCGATGGCCGCCTTGATCGGTAGGTGCTCGGCGACGGTGTCCGCGGCGTGGCTCAGCACGGGCCTGCCGGCGTCATGACCGATGGTCAGGTGCGGCACCACATCGCTGTGCGCCCCGGCGTACGGAGGTGCCTCGGGGAACCGTCGCCACACTGCACCGGTGAGGTCGCGGAAGGGACGATCTGGCTGCGGGGCGAGCCAGACGACCGCGTCACCGAACCAGTCGACATGCGTCAGCGCGACATCGAACCGGGGTATCCCGGCAATGGTGTCGCGCAGCGCGGCCAAGTTCTGCTCGTTGATCTGCTGCGGAGGCAGGAACGGGTAGAGGACGGTCACATGCGCTGGCACGCCCCACGAGGCCGCCCGGTCGAGCGATGCCCGGAACCGGCCCACCGCCTCCTCGGCCTCGGGTATCGGCACGATCAGCGCCGTCTGTGTCGGTTCCATGCCTTCCTATCGGTAGTCGGCGAAGATGCGGCGTTCCACGCCATCGACGGTGACCGGGCCGCCGTGGGGGAGGATCCACTGTGGTTTGGTGTGGCCGAACGGGACGCCGACGCAGACCACCGCCTCGGGGTTGTACCGGGTCACCAGGTCGACCACCGTGTCGCGCTGCTGTTCGCGTAGCCGCGCCCGCTCCGCAGCAGTGGGCCGACGGGTGTGGTCGGAGACCGGCGGACGGGCGACCACTACCGCGTCGACGGCGCTGAGGAGACCGCGTTCGCCCAGTGATCGGACGATCCAGCCGACCTCGCGGGCGGGGAGAAGCTTCTCCGACGTCTCGATGATCAGCACCCCGCCCTGCATAACCTCCGGGGGAAACGGGAAGCGTCCCGCCGTCAGGATCCACTGGATGACCTCCAGGCAGCCGCCCCAGGTACGGCCGGTGACCGCGCGGCGCGGCCCGTACCAGCTCCACGGCTCGGTCGGTTCGCGCTCTCCGGTGGACTTCAACGCCTGCGGATCTGCCCAGTCGATGCCGATGTCCTCGGACTCACCCGGATCGGTGATCTCCAGCCGCTCCCCGGTGAGTAACGCCGCTCGCAGCGATCGGACGTGGATGTCGTCAACGGCAGGCCCGGGGCCGAGGTGCACCTGGGATGATCCGCCGTAGAAGCTGGCGATGCCGAGGCTCCAGAGCCAGTGGTGCAGGTTGGTGTTGTCGCTGGTGCCGAGGAACGGCTTCGGGTCGGCTCGGGCCAGGTCGGCGTCCAGGTGGGGGATGACCGTGATCTGGTCGTCGCCTCCGATGACGGCGAGAATGCCGCGTACCTGCGGGTCCGCGAAGGCGGCGTTGATGTCCGCCGCCCGCGCTGCCGCGCTCGCACCCACCTGGCGGGTGGTGGGGTATTCGACAGGTACGAGGCCGGTCAGGTCAGCGAGCCGTCGCATGGCCTGCTCGTGGATCGCCGGATAGGCACCGGCCGCGGCGAAGGACGGTGAGACGACCGCGAGGTGGTCCCCGGGACGTGCCTTCCGGGGACGAACAAGCTCATGCTCCATGTCGAGATCCAACAGGTGTGCCAGCCGGTCCGCATCTCATTTCGGGACGGGTTCCAGCAGAATCACGGGGATCTCCCGGGTGATCCGTTGCTGATAGGCCGCGTACTCCGCCATGGCCGAGACCATCAGGCGCCACAGGCGTGGACGCTCCTCGGCGCTGGCGGGTCGCGCGTACGCGGTGAAGGTCTCCGTACCGACCTGCACCGTTACGTACGGGTCGGCGACCAGGTTCAGGTACCACGCGGGGTGGTGCTCCGCGCCGCGGTTGGAGGCGGCCAGCACGTAGCGGTCGCCGTCGCGTGCGTAGACCAGCGCGGTGCGGCGCAGCTCGCCGGTCTTCCGACCCCGGGTCGTCAGGAGCAGGTCGTTCACGCCGGGCCGTGGCCGGCCTCCGGTCTCCTCGAAGCGCCGGATGTGCTCCGCCACCCAGGCGTTCGGACTGTCGTGAACGGAGGGCATCACCGCTCCCGGACGCTCGCGGCGGCGCGGTGGTGGCGCGGCGTCTCGATCTCGTCGAGCAGCGCGATGGTGAAGTCCGCGTAGCTGATCCGGCTGGCCGCGTCGCCGTGTTCGGCGATCCGGTAGCGGCCGGTGCGGGGGCCATCGTGGTCGAAGTCGCCCGCCGGGGCCAGGTAGGCCCAGTCGAGGTCCGAGGTCCGAAGCTCGTCGAGGCCGGCGGCGTGGCCCAGGTAGAAGGACCGGTACTGGTTCGGGTAGCCGGGCTCGTCCATCAGGGCGGCACCGGACGCCCCGGGCATGATCGAGGCGAGGCCGACCACCACCAGCCGGCGTACGCCCGCCTTCACCAGACCGGTGGCCAGGGCGCGCGACGCTGCGGTGAAGAAGTCGTGCGGTGCCACGGACAGATCGACTGCGGCAGCGATGGCGGCGTCCTGCCCGGCGGCTGCCTGCGCAACGCCACCGACGTCAGTGATGTCGCCGGCCACCAGGTGCACGTCGGTGAGGTCGCCGTGGCGGGCGGGGTCGCGTACCACTGCGGTGACCTGATGGTCGCGTCGACGCGCCTCGGCGACGGCCTGCCGTCCGGCCCGACCGCCCGCGCCGAAGACCACGATCTTCATGAGTTACGCCTCTCACCAGGGCCGGAGCCGGTGTGCTCGGCCGGTTCGCCGACGCTATCGAGGGTCGTGGTTACCTCCGGGATACCAGTTATCGTTGGGCGATGAGGCAACCTCTGCCCGCCGACATGTTCGACGAGCTGTGCCCGTCCTCGCTCAACCCGATCCGGTTCGGCGACAAGTGGGCGGCGCTCATCATCCGCTGCCTTGAGCAGGGGCCTCGCCGGTTCTCGGAGCTGCGCGTGCCGCTGCGCCGCGTCACTCCCAAGGTGCTCACCCAGTCGCTGCGCTCCCTCGAACGCGACGGGCTGGTCAAGCGCACCGTCTTCGCCGATGTCACCCCGCACGTGGAGTACGAGCTGACGCCGGTGGGTCGCAGCATGCTGGAACCGATCGCGGCGGCATGTGCCTGGACCGAGCAGCATTGGGACGAGTTGCTCGACGCCCGCGAGTCGTACGACAACGCCACCCGGGTCGACCAAACCGGTTGACCTGTCGTGCGGGCGTGTCAGCGCGCTCGCCGGACGCGCCGGTCGTCGAGCCAGAGTGCCAGCCGGCTGCGACTGCGGTAGACGACGATGCCAGCGGTCACGACGGTGATCAGAATCGTCCAGAACCAGAATCGCCCACCCACCCCACCGGGTGGGTTCGCGGCGCGAGTACGGCCGGCGCTGATCACGCTGTCCGCGACGTCGACGGCGAGGATCTGCTCCGGGGCGGTCATCAGGGTTCGTGGCGCGGTGGCGTCGGGCGTCAACGCCAGCACCCGTACGCTGCGCACATTGGGGTAGGCGGTGCGCTGGTCCAGCTCCAGCGGCTGGTCGAACCGGTCCGGGCTGAGGGGTTCGGGCTGGTAGGCGACCACCAGCGCGGACCCGTCCGGGCCCCAGCCGAGCAGCCGGATGGTGGTCACGCCGGTGACACCGGGCAGGGGCAGCGGGGCGGTGTCCCGGCCGGTGCCGGGGTCGACCCGGCGCAGGCTCCAGTCGGTGGTGCCGGCCTTCCGGCTGATCAGCGTCAACGTTCCGTCGGTCGCCCAGGCCCCCTTGCCGGCCAGCCAGCTCTCGGCGGGCAGCTCGAAGGAGGACACCGTCCGGCCGTCCGGGTCGGCGACCGTCACGACCCGACCGATCTGGTACGCGACGCGTGCACCTTGCGGGGCGAAGGCGACGGGTGCGCCGAAGATCGGCTGTTGGCCGCCGTCGGCCAGCTGGGTCCAGCGTTCGCCGTCAAGCGTGACGATGCTCAGCACCCGCCGGTAGCTGCTGCGCATCGGGTCGGTCGGCACGGTGTCGTCGACCACCAGCTGCCTGCCGTCCGGGGACCAGGCCCGGGGGGTCGTCCCCACGCTGTCGGCGACCTTGCTGTGCAACTGCCGGGTACGACCGGTGACGAGGTCGATGATGTCGACCCGGCCGTCCTCGGAGAGACCGGCGGGCCGGGCCACGTAGCGGCCGTCCGGGGACAGGATCACCTGCTCGCCGACGGGTGCCTCGTAACCCATCGAGAAGGTCCGGTAGCGGTCGGAGTCGGCGCTGACCACACCGACGATCCCGTCCTCATCCCAGCCCTGGAGACGTGCCGCCTGACCGCTGAAGATGACCGACGCCGGCCCGAGCCGGGGTCGGTCGGTGGCGTGCAGCGCTCCGAGCGGTGGCAGCGCGATCCGGTCGGGCAGCGCGGCGTCCGCGCCGGCCGCCGGATCCACTGCAGGGGTACGCGTCAGCGGGAGCACCGCCCCGGTCAGCGCGACGAGCACGAGCGCCGCGACAGTGGCGAGGACGGCCCGGCGGCGGGAGCGGCGGGCGGTGGCGAGCGCTCGTTCGTAGACCGGGTAGGCGGGGACGTCGGCCGCGGCGGCGTGCAGCGTCTCGCGGAGTCGGGCGGTCACTGCTGGCTCCTCTCCACCGTCGGGTCGACCAGGTCGAGGGCGGTCGCACGCAGCCGGCGGATGGCGTCGTGGCCGTGCCGCTTGACGGTGCCGACCGAGCAGCCGAGCACCGCGGCCGCCTGAGCCTCGGTCAGGTCCTCGTAGAAGCGCAGCACGATCACGGCGCGCTGACGAGGGGTGAGCCCGCGCAGTGCGTGCACCAGGCTCAGCCGCAGCGCGGTCGCCTCGGAGTGGTCGTCGCCGGGCCGGTCGGTGGGCTGTGCCTCCAAGCGCTCGGTCAGTCGGCGACGCCTCCACCAGGAGACCTGCTGGTGGTACATCGCCCGCCGCACGTACGCCTCGGGGTCGCCGTCGCGGATCCGCCGCCAGTGCCGGTACGTCCGGGCCAGGGCGCTCTGCAACAGGTCCTCGGCGAGCTGGTGGTCGCCGGTGAGCAGGTAGGCCGTCCGGGACAGCGCCGGCGTGCGGTGCACCACGAACTCGTGGAACGTCTCGGTCATCCCCACCCCCTCGCCAGGTAGAACGCCACCCGTTCCGGAAATGGTTGAGGCCGGGCCACAGGTTCCGGTGGTTCCTGCTGGACCACGGCACCGGCTAGGGTCCGGCTTGGAGGTGGTCCGTGTTCACCGAAGCTTTCCCGATCGTGACGACACCCGACCTGCCACGACTGATCGCGTTCTACCGGGACGTGGTCGGTTTCGAGCTGACCTACCGGTTCCCGGACGAGGGCGTTCCGGAGTTCGTCGCCCTCCGGCTGGGCAGCAGTGAGCTCGGCCTGGCCGCCAACCCGGAGGCTGGCGAGCCGGCCGACTCGCACCGCTGGGAGTTGTGCGTCTACGCCGACGACTGCGACGCAGCAGTGGGCGCGCTGCGTACGGGTGGCGCGACGGTCACCGAGGAGCCGGTCGACCAGCCCTGGGGTGAGCGCTCCGCCCGGGTCACCGACCCCGACGGCAACCGGTTGCTGGTGTTGGCCCGGCTGTAGCCGACCCTGCCGGGCAGGAGCGCGGTCATCGTTTCCAGAACAGGAGATGGGTGACTCCGCTGGGGCTGGGCACCGACTCGAGGTGAAAGCGGTCGAGCAGTTCGTCGGGGCTGTCCCACAACCGCTCGCCCCGGTGCAGGTCGACGGGCGCGACGGCGATGTGCATCGTGTCGACCAGGTCGGCCTCGAGGAACTCGCGGATGGTCGCCACCCCACCACCGAGGCGGACGTCCCGACCGGCGGCTGCCTGCTTCGCCCGAGCCAGCGCCTCGGTCGGGCTGGCGTCGAGAAAGTGGAATGTGGTGTCGGCCAGGGTGAACGACGGGCGTTCGTGGTGGGTGAGCACGAAGACCGGCGTGTGGAACGGCGGGTTGTCCCCCCACCATCCCTGCCACTCGTGGTTCTCCCAGGGGCCACGCTGGGGGCCGAACTTGTTGCGACCCATGATCTCCGCGCCGATGTTGCACTCGGCGTCGCGGGTCAGGTAGTCGTCCAGGCCGCGAGTGCCGCCCGGCTCGGTGCGGTACACGAAGCTGGCGGTGGCGGCACGCCAGGAGAACAGGGGGGTGGGGTCCGCGTGGCCGAAGGGCCGTTCCAGGCTCTGCCCCTCACCGGTACCGAACCCGTCGCGCGAGACGTTGAAGCACTGCACCCGCAACAGTTGCGCCATGATCTCTCCTTCCTTCGATGGGCCGTGGCTCAGTTCGCGATCACCGTCGGGCCGCCACCGCTGCCCCGGTCATCGAGCACGAGCGGGGCGCGACCACGCACCGCGTACCGGATGTGGGTCACCTGTGGGGTGGTGAGGACGCGGGTCGGCGTCAGTTCGACCGCCTCCCGGTCGGCCAGGTCGAGGTCCGCGTCGAAGAGCCGCAGGCCGGTGCCGAGCACGACTGGTACGACGTGCAGCTCCAACTCGTCCAGCAGGCCGGCCTTGAGTACCTGCCGCACCAGGCTGCCGCCCCCGGCCACCGCGACGTCCCTGCCACCGGCCACGGCGCGCGCCTGCTCGACCGCGCTGGCCACGCCATCGGTGACGTAGGTGAAGCTGGTGCCCCCTCCCTTCAGCAGCCGCTGACGGGGGCGGTGGGTGACGACGAAGACCGGTGCGCGAAACGGCGGCTCGTCACCCCAGGGGACCTCACCCCCGTCGGCCATCCGGCGTCCCATCACGTACGCGCCGGCCGCGCCGAACGACTCGGCGATCACCTCGGAGTTGGTGTCCTGTTCACCGCCGGCGAAGCCCTGTCGTTCCCGCCAGGCCGCCGCTTCGGTAACCCACCGGGTGACCCGGAAGAATTTCGCGCTCTCCTCCGAGTCCATCCAGTCGCCGTTCCCGTCGAACCGTGGGCCGGCGTAGAAGCCGTCCACCGACACCGACAGCTGTGCGGTCACCTTCGTCATCGCGCCTGGTCCTCTCCTCGGTCGCCACCCCGTCCGGGTGCCGCTCGCCGAGAGGTCGGAGCCGAGCGCGATGCCCCTACCGGGAATCAGTGTGACGCATGTCACTCATCGCCCGGGCCCACCAGCCAGAGCAGGGCGTCACGTCGCCGGTAGGAGGCGTACGGCGCGAGCCACGCGGTCGCCGCCATCGGCACCGCGACCGCGCTGAGGTCGGCCATCGGCCTTCGGCCGAACCGCGACTCGATCAGCTCGCGGAGCACGAGGGACGGAACGACCACCCCGACCAGCAACGCCACCGTGCGGACCCGGCGCGTACGGCGATTCCGGGATACGCGGGCGGCAGCTGCTTCGGCGGGCATCCCCGGAGATTACGGGCCGGCGGCAACGGTGGATCTAGGACTTCCGGTCGGCGATCGCCGCCTCGATCCGCAGGCCGAGACCGGTCAGGATGAGGAACGCGGCCAGGATCTGCGGCTTCAGCGGCTCATAGCTGGACGGCATGCTGAGCAGCGAAACCACGAAACCCGCCACCACGGATAGGGTGCCGAACGCCCGTACCGTGTCGGTCCGGCGTGCCTGTATGTCCATGGCCGAACCGTAGCCAAGGTCCGGCGGCGACGGTGTCCCGGACGCCGGCCCTAATCGGCGGGTCGCCTGCTCCACGCGGTGCCGGATGGCGCGTATCCGTGGTGGCGGTAGAAGCGCACCGCGCCGGCGTTGCGGTGGTGGATGCCGGCCGACAGGTTGGTGATCCCGTGCTCGGCCGCCCACCGGTCCGCCGCGTCGAGCAGCGCAGAGCCGACCCCACGGCCCCGGGCCGCGCCGAGCACCACCGTGTGGATCTGCGCCGAGGGCTCGGGGCGGAGGATCTGGTGCGCCGGCGGCTCGGGTAGGGGCAGCACCTCGACCATCCCGACCACCTGCCCGCCCTGCTCCGCGACAAGAACCGCGCTCCGGCCGGTCGTGTCATTGAGGACGGTGGTGAAGTGCTCGATGACCGCCTCGCGTTGCGGCAGGCGGTAGGTGTCGGGGTCGAGTGCGAGGTGCGCTTCGGCGTTCGCCAGGCGCAACTCCACCAGCGCCGGCACGTCAGAAAGGCTCGCCGGCCGCACGGCTGGCCGGGTCCCCTGCATGGGCATGATGCTAGGGCGCGGAAGTCCGGCCCGGCTAGGCTGGCGATCATGCGGATTGGCATCGTGATCCTGCCGGACCAGCGGTGGGCGGAGTCGCAGCGTCGCTGGCGGCAGGTCGACGAGTGGGGCTTCGACCACGCCTGGACGTACGACCACCTGGGTTGGCGGGACCTGGTCGACGGCCCGTGGTTCGACTCGATGTCCACGTTGACGGCCGCCGCCACGGTGACCTCGCGGATCCGGCTGGGCACCCTCGTGGCGTCGCCGAACTTCCGGCACCCGGCCGCGTTCGCTCGGCAGATCACCACTGTTGACGACGTCTCCGCCGGCCGGTTGCTGCTCGGCCTGGGCGCGGGCGGCATCGGCTTCGACTCGGCGGTGCTGGGTGCTGAGACGTTGCCACCGCGGCAGCGGGTCGACCGGTTCGCCGAGTTCACCGAACTGTTGGACCTGATCCTGCGAAAGGACGGCACCACCTGGCGTGGCGACTGGTTCGCCGCTGTGGATGCCCGCAACAACCCCGGCTGCGTGCAGCAGCCTCGGGTGCCGTTCGTGGTGGCTGCCAACGGGCCACGGTCGATGCGGTTGGTGGCCCGTTTCGGGCAGGGTTGGGTGACCACCGGCACCGGTGACGACAACGACCTGGCGGGTTGGTGGGCCAGCGTGTCGGCGCTGTCCGCGCGGATGGACCGGACCCTGGACGAGGCCGGCCGCGATCCGGCCAGCCTGGACCGCTATCTCTCGCTGGACGCGGCGCCGGTCTTCTCGCTCAGCAGCGCACAGTTCTTCGCCGATCAGGTCGGCCGCGCCGCCGAGTTGGGCTTCACCGACGTGGTGACGCACTGGCCGCGCACCAGCAGCTGGTACGCCGGTGACGAGGCCATCCTGGTGGACGTGGCGACGCGGCTACTGCCACACCTACGCGGCTGAGGCCGCCGCGCCCACCCGCGCCCGGCTGAGGGCCGCCGCGCCTGGCTGTGCCCGACCTGGCTGGGGCCGCCGCGTCAGGTGCCGAGGTCGCCGCTGGCCACCCCGCCCTCGCCGCCGGAGACCAGCCGGAAGCGGAGGCAGACGATCGGGGTGTCGCCGTCGACAGGCGTGCCGAGCCGTGCCCAGTAGGCCGAATGCCCGGCCCGCCACTCCTCGATCGAGCGGTCACCCTCGCCCTCGGCGTGCGCGAAGTCCCAGGGCACGTCGGCGAAGCGGACCACCTCGACTCCGGTGATCTCCACGACGCCGGCCAGCGCGTTGTCGTCGTCGACCAGCGCCAGGCGTTCGCCGACGTGCTCCAACTCCTCGCCCTCTTCCGCGTACTCGGCGAGCCGGCCGGCCGTCGCGGTCTTCACCCCGGCCAGCACCAGGGTGTTGAGGGTTGCCCGCAACTCACCGGGGGTGCCGAGGGCGAGGGCGCGCAGTTCACCGATCCGAGGCCACATCCTGCCGAGGCTAGGCCAGCACGGCCCGGGACGCCGCCGCAATACGCGTCGCCCCGCTCAGATCAACTGGCCGGCGTAGCCGGGTGCGGTGAGAAGTCGCTCGTCACCACTGGCCGCGTACGCGTCCAGGATCGCGTCGGCAAGCTTGACCACGTGCTCGTCGCCGTGCCGGGCCGCGCGGGCGAAGACCTCCGCCGGCTTCAGGTCAAGCGGGCAGATCCGCGGCGTCGATCAGGCCGGTGATCCGTAGGTCTGCCGCGACGTCGGGCGGGCAGTCCACTGCCACCACGGCGGTTCCCAGCACCTCGGCGCCCCGTGCGGCGCAGATGTCGTAGAGGGCGCGTAGCTGCGCACCGGTACGCACCCAGTCGTCCACCACCAGCACCCGGTCGTCGGGGCCGAGGTGCCGGTCCCGTACGGCGAGGTCGACCCGTCGGCCCCGGTAGTCCGGGGGGCTCTGCGCCCAGGTGAGCGACCCGGCCGGCAGTCGCCCGTCACTGGGCTTGTGGGCAGCCACGAAGCCGACCCCGAGGGCGGTGGCGGCCAACGGCCCGAGCAGTAGCCCGGTGACGGCCGGCGCGAGCACCACGGTGGGCCGGGCGGCCCGGTACGGCGCCACCAGGGCCGGCCCCAGTTCGGCCAGGACCGCTGGGTCCCGCCACCAACCGGAGATGTCGCTGACCAGGTGACTGGTGCCCGAGCCGGGGTCGATCCACTGGAACAGGGTGGCCAGGCGTTCGGTCAGATCGGCGGGCATCCGCTCATCCTGCGGCACCGGCGGTGGGTGTGGCGGCACCCGGGCCACCCGGCCCACCTCGGGTCGGATGATCGGCTACACGTACCTGTGCAAATACGGGCAAACAACCATGATCACGTTGACTTCGGAAGTGCTTCTCTCGTTACGGTCCGACCCGGTTTGTTCAGACGACGAAAGGACCGGGCCGGTGGCAGGCAAGCACTCCCGTACCCGCATCTTCTCCTCCCCGGCGGGCATCGTGGCCACCGCGGCGGTCGGCGTCGCCCTCGCCGTCGGGGGCACGGTCGGCGCCGTGCAGCTGGTCTCCGGCCCCGACCAGTCGGGGCAGGCAGCTCTCGACCTCACCCCGACCACCGCCGCGAGCAGCCTCACCCCCAGCTCCCCGGCCCCGAGCGTCAGCGTCTCGCCCAGCGTGACCGCCAGCCCGTCGCCGACCCGGTCGCAGCAGGCCGCCTCCCGGAGCAAGGACCGCACCGCGTCGCCGAAGCCGAAGCCGAAGCCGACGCCGACCGCCAAGAAGACCACTGTGGCGGCGAAGGTGCTGGAGAGCGGTTCGTGCGGCGCCTCGTTCTACTCGGACGGGCAGCTCACCGCCAACGGTGAGTCGTTCAACCCCGACGCGCTGACCGCCGCGCACAAGACGCTGCCGTTCAACACCAAGGTTCGGGTGACCAACCCGGCCAACGGCAAGTCGGTGACGGTGCGGATCAACGACCGCGGCCCGTTCATCGACGGCCGCTGCCTGGACCTCTCCCGGGCCGCCTTCGCCAGCATCGCCTCGGTCGACGTGGGCGCGCTCACCGTCCGCTACGAGGTCCTCGGCTGAGCTGGACGGGCGACGCCGATTCGGCCGGTCGACTGGGCCGGCCGGACAGAACCTCCTCGGACGACGGGTCAGGTTCATTCACCGGTTCACGTGGATCAGGCAAACTGTCCCTCGTACCCACGCGACTCCTCCAGTCGGGCCGTCGCCCGCTGAGCCCCGGATCCCGCGCCGGCCTCGGCGCGGCCCTCATCCTGCTCGCGATCGTGTCGGCGGTGGAGGCCTCGGACGGCCGTAAGGTGCACTACGTGGCGCTGCTGGCGGCCGCGCCGGTTCTCGCCGCCGCCCTGGCGTCCTGGCTGGTGGTCCTGGGGGTGGGTGTCGCGGCGACGCTGATCGGCGTCGGCTTCGCGCTGGTCGCGCCGAAGGTCTCGTTGGTCATCTCGGTCAACGTTGTCGCGGTCGCGCTCGCCACCGGCCTGGCCGTGGCGGTGGCGTGGGTTCGCCAGCGGCAGGCCGAGCGGATCATCGAGCTGACCAAGCTCGCCGCGGTGGCCCAGCAGGCGGTGTTGCGCCCGCTCGGGCCGCAGGTCGGCACGCTCTCGGTCGCCGGACGCTACATCTCCTCCACCGCCACGGCGGAGATCGGCGGCGACCTGTACGAGGCGATCGACACGCCCTACGGCGTACGCATGATCATCGGTGATGTGCGCGGCAAGGGGTTGGACGCGGTCCGGCTGGCCAGCATCGTCCTCGGCTCCTACCGACATGTGGCGTACGAGCGGGCCGACCTGCGGGCCGTCGTCGCCGACCTGGACCGCGCGGTGGCCCGCAACGTCGGCGACGAGGACTTCGTCACGGCGGCGCTGGTCGAGGAGCGTGGCGGCACCCTCACGATCGTCAACTGCGGGCATCCGCCTCCGCTGCTGCTGCGCCGGGGCGCGGTGATCCCGCTGGAACCGCCGGCCCCGGCGCCTCCGCTCGGGTTCATGCCGGTGGTCCGCCCCCGGGTCGAACGGCTGGAGCCCGGGGACCGGCTGCTGCTGTTCACCGACGGCCTCGGCGAGGCGCGGCGGGACGGCGAGTTCTTTCCCACCGCCGACCGGGCCTGGCGACTGCTCGGCCACGGCACGGTCGCGGACGGGCTGGCGTCGCTGGAGACCGCCCTGGTCGAGTGGGTGCACGGCCGGCTCGACGACGACATCGCGCTGGTCCTGATGGAGTACGTCGGTGCGCGTACCGGCGCGGCCGTGGCCGTCCCCAGCTGGGAGGTCGGCGCCGCCGAGAGCTGAGTTCGGCGGCCGCGCCCGCAGGTGTGTAATCGCCGTCACTTGGGTGATCCGCTTGTCGCTGCCTACCCGCGAGTAATACAGTCGGGGTTACTGATCGGTAACACCTGTCCGGAAGCGGGGCCAGCGAGCATGACTCACTACAAGAGCAACCTGCGGGACCTTGAGTTCAACCTGTTCGAGGTCTTCGGGGCGGACCGGACGTTCGGCCAGGAGCCGTACTCGGATCTCGACACCGACACCGCCCGCAGCTTCCTCGCCGAGCTTGACCGCCTCGCCCGCGAGGACCTGGCCGCGAGCTACACGGACAGCGACCGCAATCCGCCGGTCTTCGACCCGGCCACGCACACCGCGCCGCTGCCGGAGTCGTTCAAGAAGTCCTACCAGGCGTTCATGGACTCCGAGTTCTGGCGACTGGACCTGCCGCCGGCGCTGGGCGGCACCAACGCGCCGCGCGCCCTCTGGTGGGCGCTCGCCGAGCTGGTGCTCGGCTCGAACGCCCCCATCTGGATGTACGCCTCCGGCCCGTCCTTCGCGCACGTGCTGCACGTCGAGGGCACCGAGCGGCAGAAGGCGTGGGCCAAGCTCTTCATCGACAAGCAGTGGGGCTCCACCATGGTGCTCACCGAGCCGGACGCAGGCTCGGACGTCGGCGCCGGTCGTGCCCGGGCAATGCAGCAGCCGGACGGCTCCTGGCACATCGAGGGCGTCAAGCGCTTCATCACCTCGGGCGAGCACGACCTGAGCGACAACATCGTGCACTACGTGCTGGCCCGCCCGGTGGGCGTGGAGGGCGTCGGCGGCCCCGGCACCAAGGGCCTGTCGCTCTTCGTGGTGCCGAAGTTCCACTTCGACGAGACCACCGGCGAGCTGGGCGAGCGCAACGGCGTCTACGCCACCAACGTCGAGCACAAAATGGGCCTGAAGGTCTCCAACACCTGCGAGCTGACCTTCGGCGAGCACGGCGTACCGGCCAAGGGCTGGCTGCTGGGCGACAAGCACGACGGCATCCGGCAGATGTTCATGATCATCGAGTACGCCCGGATGCTGGTCGGTACCAAGGCCATCGCCACCCTCTCCACCGGCTACCTGAACGCACTGGAGTACGCGAAGAACCGGGTGCAGGGCGCCGACCTGATCCAGCAGGCCGACAAGACCGCCCCCCGGGTCACCATCACCCACCACCCGGACGTACGCCGCTCGCTGCTGCTGCAGAAGTCGTACGCCGAGGGTCTGCGCGCCCTGGTGCTCTACACCGCCAGTTGGCAGGACAAGGTCGCCATCGCCGAGGCGGCCGGCGACGAGAAGGCCACCAAGCTGGCCAAGCGGGTCAACGACCTGCTGCTGCCGCTGGTCAAGGGCGTCGGTTCGGAGCGGGCGTACGAGCTGCTCGGGCACGAGGCCCTGCAGACCTTCGGCGGCTCCGGGTTCCTCCAGGACTACCCGCTGGAGCAGTACGTCCGGGACGCCAAGATCGACACCCTGTACGAGGGCACCACCGCCATCCAGAGCCTCGACCTGATCTTCCGCAAGATCGTGCGGGACAACGGCAAGGCACTCATGGCGGTCGCCGGTGAGATCCAGGAGTTCATCTCCTCCGAGGCGGGCAACGGCCAGCTCAAGGAGGAGCGGCAGGCGCTCGGCAAGGCCCTCGGCGAGGTCCAGAACATCCTCGGTGTGATGACCGGCTGGCTGGGCGAGGCGCAGGGTGGCGACACCCGCGCGCTCTACAAGGTCGGGCTGAGCAGCCGGCGGTTCCTGCTGGCGATCGGCGACCTGGTGGTCGGCTGGCTGCTCCAGAAGCAGGCCGACGTGGCGCTGAAGGCGCTGGCCGGCGAAGTGTCCGCCAGCGACAAGGCGTTCTACACCGGCAAGGTGGCCGCCGCCCGCTTCTTCGCCCGTGAGGTGCTGCCCCGCATCGGCGCCGACCGGCGGATCATCGAGGGCACCGACCTCGACATCATGGACCTCCCGGAGGAAGTCTTCTGAGCGTGCCACGGCACATGTGACGGTTCTGGGTCGCACCACTCGGCACCGACGGCGACGGCCGGTGGGGTTTCCGCCCCGCCGGCCGTCGGCGTCTCACCCTGGCGGCGCCCACGTATTGGCCCCACGTATTGGCCGAGCCCGGCCGGGTATGCCGCTGGCGTGGCGGGTAACCGTCGCGTGACCTCGAAAGGGAACGCCCAGAGCCACCGCACGGGGGAGTGCAGCGCACATGGGTGTAGGAAGCGGTATTTTTCTCATCGCGATCGGCGCGATTCTGACCTTCGCGCTGAGAGCCAACGTCTGGTGGATCGACGTACGCGCGGTCGGTTGGGTGTTCATCCTGGCCGGGCTGGCCGTACTGCTGACCACCCTCTGGTTCTGGCAGGACCGGCGCAAGCGGGCCCGAACCCTCATCGTGGAGGAGAACCGGCTGTCTCATCCGACGGCGATGATGCCGCCACCGCCGGACCCGCCGCCACCAACGGCGCCGCCGTCCTGATCCCCGCACAACCTGGACGCGTACCCCTGAGCCACCCGCCGATCGCCGGCGGGTGGCTCAGTCGCGTGCCGTGTGCCGGGCGGTGAGCGGCGCGCCCGCCCTGCTCAACTCCGCCCAGCCGGACGGGCAGCGGTGCACCGCCAACTCGGCGGTGCGCAACCCCTCGTCGTCCAAGCCCTCCGGATCGAGGAACGCAGAGAGCAGTGATATGCCTGGATTGTGAGCAATGAGCAACGCCGTACGGGCCGCCGGATCCACAGTGCGGACCAGCGCCAACAACTCCTCCGGGTGCGCGTCGTACGCCCCCGGCTCATAACGGACGGTCGGCCGTGGACCGGTCGGGCCACCCTCCGGCGGCGAACCGGTCATCCCCATCGCCACGCCGTGCCAGGTCTGCCGGGTGCGCCGAGCCGCCGAACAGATCACCACATCGGGCAGCAGCCCATGGTGCGCCAACCAGGCCCCAGCCGCAGCCGCGTCGGCGTACCCGCGTGCGCTGAGCGGCCGCTCGGCGTCGTCCGCCGCGTCGCTGCCCTGCTCGGCCTTCGCGTGCCGCAGCAACACCAGTGTCCGTGTGTCGGGGTCGACGTCCGTCATGCCCCCAGCTTGCCCGATTGGCGATCTCCGTGCCTGGGTAAGTCGATGGATGCCGCACCCCTACCGACGGCCGCGGCGCGACGTACGCCAGGTTAGAGCCGAGGAGCGAGACATGGGCATTGGTGGCAGCATCTTCCTGATCGCGTTAGGCGCGATCTTCGCGTTCGCAGTGGAAGCCGACCTGGGCTGGCTTGACCTGTCCGTGGTCGGCTGGGTGCTGATGCTCGCCGGCGTCGCCGGCCTGCTCGCCACCCTCTACTTCTGGAGCAGCCGCCGCCGCACGGTGGTCGCCGCACCGGTACGCGAGGAGCGCGTGGTGGCCGACCGGGTCGTTCCGGTCCAGACCGACCAGGTCGTGCAGGAGTACCGCGAGGTGCGTAGGCCGGGCCGACCGGTCTGATCCTCGCTCGCACACTCCGGGGTCCCGCAGCGTCGCGGGGCCCCGGCTCGCGTTCCGACCCGCCTCGTGTGTGCGCCCGGCTCGTGTGTGTGCCCGGCTTGGTGTGTGCCCGGCTCGTGTGTGCGCCCGGCTCGGGTGTGCGCCCGCGTCGTGGGCACCCGGGAGGGGCCGCCACCACCCGGCCACCTCGCCGTCCGCCGCCGGGCCACCCGTCCACCGGGCCACGCCGCCCCGACCGTCCGATCACCCCGTCAAGATCCGCACACTTTCGGGGAAACTGCTGTCTGAGGGCGGGTTGAGGCAGCAGTTTCCCCGAAGTTGAGCGGATCTTGAGGCGCGGGCCCGCCCCGGCGGGAGCGGCGATGCCGAAGATCGTGCTCGATCTAGGAAGTAGGCCTCTCGCGGGGCGATCGAGGCCACTACATCCTTGATCGAGCACGATCATGGCGGCTGCCGCCGTGGCGTTTCTCGCCCAGCGGCGTTGCCGTACCAAATGGCCGGGCTGCATTGCGCCGGGCTGCGTTGCGGCCGAGCTGTGTTCGCGCCGGGCTGCGTTCGTCGGGCGCGCTTGGGCCCCTGCCGTTTCTGGCCGCGCCTGTGCTTTGGCCGCTGCCCGCGCCCCGGCTGCCGCCTGCGCCCCGGCTGCCGCCTGCGCCCCGGCTGTCGCCTGCGCCCCGGCTGTCGCCTGCGCCTCGGCCGCCGCCCGCGTCCCGGCTGCTGATCAGGCGAACAGTGCGAAGTAGATCGCGATGTGGTGGCAGAGCGCGGCCAGCAGGGTGCAGGCGTGGAAGAACTCGTGGTGGCCGAAGACGGTCGGCCACGGATTGGGCCGGCGCAACGCGTAGAAGACCGCGCCGATGCTGTAGATCGCGCCACCGACGATCAGCAGTACCAGCGCCGCGACGCCGCCCCCGTGCAGGATCTCCGGCAGCATGGCCACGGCTACCCAGCCCAGCGCCAGGTAGAGCGGAGCGGACACCCAGCGCGGCGCGTGCGGCCAGGCCAGCTTGACCGCCACGCCGGCCAGCGCGCCGCCCCAGACCAGGGCCAGCATCACGGTGGCCGGCCGGGGTTCGAGCAGCATCACGCAGAGCGGTGTGTACGTGCCGGCGATGAACACGAAGATCATCGAGTGGTCCATCCGGCGCATCACCTGGTAGCCGCGCTCCGACCACACCCGACGGTGGTACAGCGCGCTCGTGCCGAAGAGCCCACAGACCGTCAGGCTGTAGATGAGGCAGCTCACCAGGGGCGCCCACCCCGGTCGGGTGGCGGCGATCGAGCAGAGCACGATGCCGCAGACCACTGCGACGAAGAAGGCGTACGTGTGTAGCCAGCCGCGCATCCGGGGCTTACCGATGTCGACCGGCTTCAGGCGAAGCGGTGCGGAGGTGGTCACCCAGTCAGGTTACGGCACCGTAGGTTACTTGTAAGTAGTGGTGTTGGTGACACCGAGCACCGTCAACGTGAACACCGGATCGGCGTGACATCGGCGAGGATGAGCGGATGCGGATCCGACCCGTCGGGGCGCACGCCCTGCTACTCGACTGCACCACCCCCGCCGACGTCCCCGAGGCCGCGCTGGTCGAAGCGTGGCGGGCCGAGCTGTGGCGGCGTCGGGAGCGGGGCGACCTGATCGCCGTGGAGATCGTGCCGGCGGCCCGGACCGTGCTGCTCGACGGCCTGCCCGACCCGACCGCCACGGCCCAGCAGCTGACCCGATGGGCGTCCGCCGTCACCGCCGCGATCACCCGCCCCGGTCAAGCCGACGCCGATCAAGCCGACGCCGATCAAGCCGACGCCGATCAAGCCGACGCCGATCAAGCCGACGCCGATCAAGCCGACGCCGATCAAGCCGACGCCGACCAAGACGACGCCGACCAAGACGACGCCGACCAAGACGACGCCGACCAAGACGACGCCGAAGAAGACGATGCGGCGGAGGTGGTGGTACCGGTCTCGTTCGACGGGCCGGACCTGCCGGCGGTGGCGGAGCACTGGGGCGTGGACGTGTCGGCGGTGCGGGACCGGTTGACCAGCACCCGGTTCCGGGTCGCGTTCTGCGGCTTCGCCCCCGGCTTTCCCTACCTGACCGGGTTGCCCGCCGAGTTGGCGTTGCCCCGGCTGGCCACGCCCCGCCCCCGGGTGCCGGCCGGCTCGGTCGCGCTGGCCGGCCCGTACGCCGGTATCTATCCGGGCGCGTCCCCGGGCGGCTGGCAGCTGGTCGGTCGGACCGACCTGGTGCTGTTCGACGTGGCCGCCGACCCACCGGCCCGACTCGGTCCGGGCACCACGGTCCGGATGGTGGTGGCGTGACCCACCCGGCCGCCATCGAGGTGCTCCGCGCCGGTGCGCTCACCACAGTGCAGGACCTGGGCCGCCCCGGCTGGGCGCACCTGGGCGTACCCCGATCCGGCGCTCTCGACCCGGCCGCCCTGCGGCTGGCCAACCGACTGGTCGGCAACCCGGAGCACGCCGCCGGCCTGGAGATCACCCTCACCGGCTGCACGCTGCGGCTGACCCGGGCCAGCACGGTGGCGGTCACCGGTGCCGAGGTGCCGGTCCAGGCGGGTGTTCGACCCGGTGACACCGGACGCCCGCTCAGCGTGCCGGCCGGAACGGTGCTGCGTATCGGGCCGGCCCGACGGGGCGTACGGAGTTGGTTGGCGGTGGCGGGCGGCATCGACGTGTCACCGGTGCTCGGCAGCCGGGCCACCGACACCCTCTCCGGGCTCGGCCCGCCTCCGTTGCGGGACGGCGACCGGCTGCCGCTCGGCGAGCCGGTCGACGCACCCGCGCCGGTGGACTCGACGGTCTGCGCCAACCCCGCGTCGGAGCTGCACCTGATGCTGGGCCCCGGGCCTCGCGAGGACTGGTTCACGCCGACCGCGTTCGACCGGCTCTTCGGCAGCGCGTACACCATCAGCCCGGTGAGCAACCGGGTCGGCGCGCGGCTCGCCGGCGCGGCGCTGCCCCGCGCGGTGGCGGGCGAACTCCCCAGCGAGGGCATCGTGCTCGGCGCGGTGCAGGTGCCGGCGGACGGTCAACCCCTGATCTTCCTCGCGGACCATCCGACCACCGGTGGATACCCCGTCATCGGGGTGGTCACCGACGTGACCCCGCTCGCGCAGGCCCGGCCAGGGACTACCGTCAGATTCCATGGACCTCAACGCTGACCTGGGCGAGGGATTCGGCATCTGGCGGCTCGGCGACGACGAGGCGCTGCTGAGCCTCGTCACCTCCGCGAACGTCGCCTGCGGCTTCCACGGCGGCGACCCGTCCACAATGCGGCGGGTCTGCGAGGGCGCCGCCCGACACGGGGTCGCGGTGGGCGCGCAGGTCGGCTACCGGGACCTGGCCGGCTTCGGCCGGCGGCACATCGCGTACGACTTCGCCGAGCTGCGTGACGAGGTGACCTACCAGTTGGGAGCGCTGGACGCGTTCTGCCGGTTGTTCGGCACCCGGGTCCGCTACCTCAAGCCGCACGGCGCGCTCTACCACGCGGCCAGCATCGACGAGTCCCAGGCAGCGGCGGTGGTCGCCGCCGTCGGCGGTTACGACCCCGAGCTGCCCGTGCTCTGCCTGCCCGGCTCGACGCTCGCCCAACTCGCCGTCGGCGCGGGCCTGCCGGTGGTCGCCGAGGCCTTCGCCGACCGCGCCTACCTGCCCAACGGGACGCTGGTGCCGCGCGGCACCCCCGGCGCGGTGATCACCGACCCCGAGCAGGTGGCCGAGCGGGCGGCGCGGATGGCCACCGAACGCAGCGTGGTGGCCATCGACGGCACCGTCATCCCCTGCTCGGTCGACTCGATCTGCGTGCACGGCGACACCCCGGGCGCGGTCTCCGCCGCCGAACTGGTCCGCGCCACCCTGATCGACGCCGGCATCACAGTGGCCCCGTTCGCCTGACCTTCAGCGGCCCCACCGGGCCTCTGAAGGTCAGGTCAGGCGTCCAGGCCGCGCAGCACCAGCGGCAGCCGGGTCATGGCCCCGTCGACCACCCGCACCGGTACGCCCCAGTCCTGCCGGGTCAGGTGGCACGCCGCATGCTCGACGTCCGCATCGCAGGTCGCCGCCTGGGCGGTCACCTGAAGCACCCCCGCGGTGACCTCGCCGTTGAGCACCAGCCGGCGGGACAGCTCGGTGCCCGTGCCGGCCCCCTCCACCAGCAGCTCCGGCGGGGACGCGGAGACCACCAACCGGGTCGACGGCCCGTACGTCTCGTCCAGCTTCTGCCCCGGCGCCGGGGTGAAGACGATGTCCAGGGTGACCTCACCGGCCGCGACGTCGGTCGGCTTGCGCTCGGTGCGGTGCCGAGGCCCGTCCACCGTGCTGGCACCCGCCGCCGACAGGGCACCCGGCGCGAGTCGGGTCAACCGATGTGCGGCGGACTCCACCACCAGCACCTCGCCGGACGGGGTGAGCACCAGATCGCTCGGCTCCGCCAAACCATCGGCGACGGTGGAGACCTGGTTGCTGGCCGGGTCGAAGCGGCGCACCGCCCCGTTGTACGTGTCCGCGATCAGCACCGAGCCGTCCGGCAGCGCGCACACGCCCAGCGGGTGCTGGAGCAGCGCCGACTCCGCCGGGCCGTCCACGTGCCCGAAGTCGAACAGGCCCTGCCCGACGGCGGTGCCCAGCACACCGTTCTCGACGTACCGGACGGCGCTGGTCTCGCTGTCGGCCACCCAGAGCCGGGTGCCGTCGGCGGAGACGGAGAGCCCCGACGGCTGGGCCATCCACGCCTCGGTCAACGGGCCGTCGCGCAGCGCCTCCACTGTGGTGCCGGCGTACATGCCGGCGGTCCGCTTGATCGGGTCGAACCACCAGAGCTGGTGGATACCGGCCATCGCGATGATCAGCTTGTCGTCGTACCAGGCCAGGTCCCACGGGGAGGAGAGATCCACGGCGAGCGCGTCGTGGGCGTGGTCGTCGACCGAGGCGCGCCACTGCCGCCCGCTGCCGGCCACTGTGACCACCTCGCCGGACGCCAGTCGTACGCCGCGCAGCAGGTGGTTGACCGTGTCGGCCACCACCAGGTCGTAACCGGCGACCTCGGCCACGTGCGTGGGCAGCAGGCACACCCCCTGCGGCTCGGAGAACGTCGCCGCGGCGGCCGGTCCGTCCGCCCGGCCCCGCTCGCCCGAGCCGATCCGACGCACCGGCGTCTCACCGTCCGGGGCCACCTCCACCAGGGAGTGCCGGGCCGAGTCCGAGACCAGCAGGTTGCCGTTCGGCAGCAGCACCGCCTTACCCGGGAAGCGCAGCGCGGTCTCCGGCGCCGGCGGCGGGACGTACGGGCCGTCGCCCCGGTGCAGGGTTCCCTTGGCCTCGTGGGTTGCGACCAACTCGTCGATCAGTCGGGCCAGCCCCTCGGCGTGCCCCTCGCCGGCCATGGTGGCCACCACGTAACCCTCGGGGTCGATCACCGACAGCGTCGGCCAGGCCCGCGCCGCGTACTGCTGCCACATGTCCAGCTCAGGATCGTCGAGAACGGGGTGGTGCACCCCGTACCGCTCCACGGCGGCGGCGAGCGCGTCGGCGTCCTTCTCGTGCTCGAACTTCGGCGAGTGCACGCCGATCACGACGAGCACATCGCCGTACTTCTCCTCCAGCGGGCGCAGCTCATCGAGCACGTGCAGGCAGTTGATACAGCAGAACGTCCAGAAATCGGCGATTACGATCTTGCCGCGAAGGTCCTGCAAGGTCAGGTTCCGGCCGCCGGTGTTGAGCCACTGCCGGCCCCGCAGTTCGGGTGCACGTACGCGCGCTGTCGTTCCCATGCCTGCCAGACTGCCACGCTTCGCAGTTCCGGCTGCCGTGACCCGGACGACACGGCGTCCCAGCCCGCGCCGCCTCCGTCGCGCTCCCGGCGCTTCGGCGAACCTTCTTGGCCTTGCTCGGCACCATCGTGGCGATCGTTGGCAGCTCAGCGGCGCGGTGCTCGGCGTGTCGGGTCGCTCAGCTGCCAACGATCAAGGAGTGCCCAAAGAGCTCGGGTACGACGACGGCGGGGCCACGGTTGCCCGTGACCCCGCCGTCGGTGGAGCTACTTCGTGGCCGGCTTCAGGCAGAGCACCCGGTTGGTGCCCTCGCCCGGCAGCACCACGTGGGGCTGCGTCGTGTCGGTGCACTTCTCCTTGGCGTCCACCTTCGAGACGATCGTGAACGCGCCCGCCTCGCCGCAGTCGGCCGCCGAGGCGCCTCCCTGCCCGGACTGCTTCACGCAGGTGCCGACCGCCGGGTCGAAGGCCGGGGTGTCGTCCCCGCCGACCTTGCCGAGCAGCAGCAGCAGGCCGAGCGGCACCGCCAGGATGAGCGCCGCGGCGATCAGCACCGCGGCCAGCACCCGGCCATTGCGTACCTTCGGCGTCGGCGGCTCCACCTTCGGCTCGTCGGCGTCCGGCTTGAACGCGTCGAACCGGCCCTGATCCGACTGGCCGGTCTCCTGGCCCCAGGACGGCGCGGGGTGCGACGGAGGCGGGAATGACGGCGGGAAGCCGCCGCCCGGCACCGGTTCGGTCGCTGGTCCGCCGAAGTCCGGCCCGCCGGAGCCGGGGCCACCGAAGTTCGACCCGCCGAAGGTGGACGTCCCGTTCACGGTGGCGGCACCGGCGGCAGGCGACCCCGGGCCGCCGAACTGGTCCGCCGGCGCCTCGGCACCGGCGTGCGGCCGAACGCCGTTCACCGGCCGGTTGTTGCCGGGGGCGTCGACGAAGGACGGCACACCGGGCGGGAACGCGGGCGGCGCCGACGGGGCCTCGTTGAACGCGTTCGGTGCGGGCTGCCGGTCGTCGAAGCGCGGATCGGCCGGGGACTCGCCGCCCCAGCCGGGCCCGATCTGCCGCTGCCCCTCGTTCTGCCAGTCGGGCGTGGCCGGCCGCTGCGCCTCGTTCTGCCAGTCGGGCGCGATCTGCCGTGGCGCCTCGTTCTGCCAGTCGGGCGTGGCCGGCCGCTGCGCCTCGTTCTGCCACTCCGGAGCACCCTGGCGGTCGCCGCCCGGGTCGCCCTGGAACGCCTGCGGCTCCGGCTCCGGTCGAGCCGGGCGGCCGTACACCCGGGGTTGCGGGTTGGCCGTGCCGGTCGGTCGGATGGCCTGGTCGGTCGGGGGCATCACCCGGCTGGCCAGCGGCACCGAAGCGCTCGCCGTGGCCCGGGCCGCCGCACCGGCCGCCGACTCGGCGTCGGACGTCGGCACGACCGCGCGGCCCGCTCCGGACTCCGGAGAGGTACGCGGGGCGGGCACCACAGCACCGTTCGTGGAGGGGTCCTCGGCGCGGCCACCGTACTGGGCGGCGGCGTCCGGGGTCTCCCGCTCGGTGTAGGCGGGCTGCTCGGGGATCGGGGCGAACTGGGCCTGCGGTGCGTAGTCGGCGGGTGGCACGGCCGCCAGGCTGGCACCCGGGACGCGCTGCTCCTGCGGGGGCAGCGGTACCGCGTTCGCCGGCGAGATGCCCGGGGCGGGGCCGGGCTGGTAGGCCGGCGCCTCGTCGCCCCGGTCCGCCTCCCAACCGCCACGGGACTGGGCGGAAGCTTCGGCCTCTGCGCGACCCCACACCTCACCAGGGGCCCACGGCTCGACCTCGGGTACGCCGCCGGAGTTGCCCTGCGCGGCGTTGTCCGGGCTGGCGGCCCAGTGTGGCGCGCCGTCGTTGGTGGGCACGCTGGCGCTGGCACGGGCGGGGAGGCCGCGCTGCTCCGCAGGCGTCCACCCTGTCTGCTCCGGCCGCTCGGTCGGCTGCTCCGGCTGGGAGAGCACCCAGTCGGGCTGCTGTGGGCGGCCCTCGGCGCCGCCCCAGGCGGCCGGCTGCGCGGGCTGGTCCTGCCGCGCGTCGCTGCCGTCGTTCCACCCTGCGGGCTGCGCCTGCTGCTGTGCGGCCCACCCGCCGGAGTTGGCCGGGTCGTCCTGCGCGGGCCAGTTCGTCGTCGGGGCCGGGACCTGGGCAGCGCCACGGACGGCGTTCGGCGGGGCGGCCTGACCCCAGCCGGGGGCGGGCTGCTCGGTCGCTTCGGCGGGCTGGCCCCAGGCGGGCGGCGGCTGCTCCGCCGGAGTCCACACCGGCTGGTCGTCCCGGGCGGCGCCGCTGGCGGGCCAGTTGCCGTTGCCGGCGGCCTGGTCCTGCTGGGCGCCGCCGGACCAGCCGGTGGCCTGCGGTGAGTCGGCCCCTCGCCAGTCGTTGGCGGGCGGGTCTGCCTGCGCCGCGCCACCCCAGCCGCCGGCGTTGGCCGGGTCTTCCTGGGCGGGCCAGGCGGCGGTGGCCGGCGGAACCTGCGCGGCGCCGCGCGCGGCCGGCTGGACCTGCACCCAGTCCGGCTGCTCCGCGGGGGCGTTCGGGGTCCAGGTCGGCGCGGGTGCGCTCTGCTCGGCGGGCGTCCAGCCCTGCTGCTGCGCGGCCCAGGGGTCGGGCTGCGCCGGAGCCGGCGCGCCGTCGTTACCGGGCCACCCGCCGGGCTGCTGCTGCGGCGGCTCAGTCGCGCCACCGCCGGCGGCCCAGGCGGGCTGCGCCGGGTCGTTGGGCTGCGGAGCGGCGGCGGCACCCCAGGCGGGGGCCGGCGGCTGCTCGGACTGGGCCGCCCATGCCGGCGCCGACGGGTTGGGCCGCGTCGGGGGCGGGGGTGCCCAGCCAAGGTCGGGGCCGGCGGCGTTCTGGCCGTTGTCCGGCTGCGCCGGGCGGTCGCCGTACGGCGCCGGTCCGCCGGCGCCCGGTGACACCTCGTCCGGCTCTTGGCCGGGGCGGTGCGGGCCCTCGGACGTCATGGGTGCGCCTCCTCCATCACATGTCGGCTCGCCGGTGCCGATCGGTCTCCTCGGCGTGGCTGCCGGCGTCACCGGCGTACCGCTGTGCCGGCTCCCCGCACGGTATCGGGTGGTGGCACCACACGTCCAAGGAGCACTGGTCGTCACTCACCGTGGCCGGTTGGTGTCGAGCAGCTTCTGTCGGCTCGGCCTCTGCCGGGTCGGCGGGCGGCGACCGAAGCCCACCGTACCGGGCGCTGCGGCAGGGCGGAATCCCGGTGGTGGGTGGCTGGGAAACGCCGATGGCCCACCCGGTGGGCCGGGTGGGCCATCGATCTGGAGGAGATGAGGAATGTCGTGGAGCGTCAGCTCATGTGACGCTGGGCGATGACGAGGATCTCTTCGCGAACTGCCGGCGAGTTCGCCGAGCGCAGCGCGTGCTCGATGGCACGGGCGCGGCGGGTGGCGTCGCGGTGGTTGCGGATTCGCTCGATCATGCTCATTGGGGGTCCCCCTAGCTATTCGGTTGTCAGCCCCTGATGCATCTATTCAACAGCAGAAGCCGGCGAAATTCCATCGATTATTAGGTGAGCTGAGACACCTGCCTAACAATCAAAGGTCAACAGGCTTCCTGGCCGACGGTTCCGTCGCCCAACGGACACGGCCGGTGTGCCGGGCGTTAACCCGTGGCACACCGGCCGTGGCTGGCGTTCGGAACGATCAGGTCCAGGCGAGCAGCGCCGCCTCCGGATCCGTCAGGAAGTCGCCGACGTCCCGCAGGAACTTCGAGCCCAGCTCACCGTCGATGATCCGGTGGTCGAAGCTCAGCCCCAGAGTGGTGACCTGGCGAACCTTGACCTTGCCCTTGTGTACCCAGGGCATCTCCCGCACCGCGCCGAAGGCCAGGATCGCGGACTCACCCGGCGGCAGGATCGGTGTGCCGGTGTCCACCCCGAACACGCCCACGTTGGTGATGGTCAGGGTGCCGCCGGACATGGCCGCCGGCGAGGTGCGGCCGGACTTCGCCGTCTGCACCAGGTCGGTCAGCGCGTCCGCCAGCTCCCGCAGCGAGAGTCGGCCGGCGTCCTTCACGTTCGGCACGATCAGACCGCGCTCGGTGGCTGCCGCGATGCCGAGGTTGACGTACTCCTTGACCACGATCTCGTCGCCCGCCCAGGTCGAGTTGACCATCGGGTGCCGTTGCACCGCCAGCAGCACCGCCTTTGCCACCAGCAGCAGCGGCGAGACCCGTACGTCGCGCCACTCCCGTCGGCCGCGCAGCCGGTCCAGCGCCTTCATCGACCGGGTCACGTCGACGGTCAGGAACTCCGTCACGTGCGGGGCGGTGAACGCCGAGCGGGACATGTTCTCGGCAGTGAGCTTGCGGACGCCCTTGACCGGGATGCGCTGCTCCCGGTCCGCGCCGAAGCTCGCGGCGCTCGTCGTCGCCGACGACACCGCGACCGGCTCGGCCGCCGGACCGCTCGCCGCCTGCTGTACGTCCTCCCGGGTGATCGAGCCCAGCGGCCCCGACCCGGTCAGCGTGCCGAGGTCGACACCGAGGTCCTTGGCGAGCTTCCGCACGGGAGGCTTGGCCAACACGACCCCGCCGCCGCTCGCCCCATTGCCGCTCGCCCCGCCGCTCGCCCCATTGCGTCGATCATGGACTTGTGGTGCCGGAATCATGGAGGTTGCGGCTGGTTTGTCACCCACCACAACTCCATGATCGACCCCAGCAGGGGTGGCGGGAGCCGCCACGGCCTGCGCGGGGACGGCGTTCTTGCGGGGGCGGCGCTTCGCGGCGGTCGTCCGCGGGCCGTAGCCGACCAGCACCGCCGTCCGCCCGCCCGGGGCTGGACCGCCGATCAGACCCGGCTCGACCATGCCCTCGGCCGGTGCCACCTCCACCGCCGCCAGCGAAGCCGCCGACGGGATGGGCAGGTCATCGCTGGACATGGCAGTGGTCGACGGCGTCTCCAGCGGGCCGGCCCCCGGGTCGGTGTCGATCGCGATGATCGGCGTACCGACCTCGACCGTGGTGCCCTCCGGGTGGTGGATCGCCTGCACCTGCCCGGCCCACTTCGCCGGGATCTCCACGGCCGCCTTCGCCGTCTCCACCTCGACGATCGGCTGGTTCAGCTCGATGGTGTCGCCGACCTTGACCAGCCAGGCCAGGATCTCGCCCTCGGTCAGCCCCTCGCCCAGGTCGGGCAGGTTGAACGTCTTGATCCGGGACATCTCGCTCACCAGCCGAAGGTGCGGTCGACGGCGTCGAGCACCCGATCGAGGTCGGGCAGGTACTCCTCCTCCACCCGGGCGGCCGGGTAGGGGGTGTCGAAGCCGGTCACCCGCAGCACGGGCGACTCCAGGGAGTAGAAGCACTCCTCGGTGATCCGGGCGGCCAACTCGGCGCCCAGGCCGATGTTGGACGGCGCCTCGTGCACCACTACCGCGCGGCCGGTGCGCTTCACCGACTCGTACGCCGCCCGCAGGTCCAGCGGCGAGAGCGAGCGCAGGTCGATGACCTCCAGCTCCCGGCCGTCCTCGGCGGCGGCGGTCGCCGCGTCCAGGCAGGTCCGCACCATCGGGCCGTAGGCCAGCAGGGTGACGTCGGTGCCGGGCCGCACCACCCGGGCCGAGTGCAGGGGGTACGCGTCGGACAGCGGCGCGTCCAGGTCGACCTGACCTTTCTCCCAGTAGCGCCGCTTGGGCTCCAGGAAGACGATCGGGTCGTCCGAGGCGATGGCCTGCTGGATCATCACGTACGCGTCCTGCGGGTTGGCGCAGGTCACCACCTTCAGGCCGGCGGTGTGCGCGAAGTACGCCTCCGGCGACTCGGAGTGGTGCTCCACCGCGCCGATGCCGCCGCCGTACGGGATCCGGATGACCATCGGGATGCTGAGCTTGCCGCCCGAGCGGTAGTGCATCTTCGCCACCTGCGACACGATCTGGTCGTACGCCGGGTAGACGAAGCCGTCGAACTGGATCTCGCAGACCGGTCGGTAGCCGCGGATGGCCAGGCCGACGGCGGTGCCGATGATGCCGGACTCGGCCAGCGGGGTGTCGATCACCCGCTGGTCGCCGAAGTCCTTCTGGAGACCGTCGGTGATCCGGAAGACGCCGCCGAGCTTGCCGACGTCCTCGCCCATGATGACGACCTTGCTGTCGTTCTCCAGGGCGCGGCGCAGACCGGTGTTGAGGGCCTTGCCGAGGGTGAGCGTCTCCGTGGCCATCAGTGGGCGCTCCCCTCGAACGACTCCATGTAGCGGCTGAACTGCGCGCGCTGCTCGTCGAGCAGCGGAGACCCGTTGGGGTAGACGTGGTCGAACATCGTCACCGGCTCCGGGTTCGGCATCTCGAGCACCCGCTCGCGCAGGTGCACCGACTCGCGGCGGGCCTGCTCGTCGACCTCGGCGAAGAAGCCCGCGTCGGCGATCTGCTGCTTCTCCAGGAAGGCCTTGACCCGGGCGATCGGGTCCTTGGCCTGCCACGCCTCGACCTCACTGGCGATGCGGTAACGGGTCGGGTCGTCGGAGGTGGTGTGCGCGCCCATCCGGTAGGTGTACGCCTCGATCAGGCTCGGGCCCTGTCCGAGGCGGGCGTTGTCCAGCGCGGTGCGGGTGACCGCGTACGTGGCGAGCACGTCGTTGCCGTCCACCCGTACGCCGGGGAAGCCGAAGCCGGCGGCCCGCTGGTAGAGCGGGACACGGGTCTGCCGCTCCAGCGGCTCGGAGATCGCGTACTGGTTGTTCTGGCAGAAGAAGACCAGCGGCGCGTTGAACACGCTCGCCCAGACGAACGCCTCGTTCACGTCGCCCTGGCTGGTGGCGCCGTCGCCGAAGTAGGCGATCGCCGCCTCGCCGTCGTCGGTGCCGGTCTTGCCGTCGATGGTGATCCCCATCGCGTAGCCGGTCGCGTGCAGGGTCTGCGCGCCGATGACGATGGTGTACATGTTGAACTTGAACTCGTTCGGGTCCCAGCCGCCCTGGTCGACACCGCGGAACAGGCCGAGCGGCATGATCGGGTCGATGCCCCGGGTGTAGAGGACGCCGTGCTCCCGGTAGGTCGGGAAGGCCATGTCCTGGGTACGCAGCGCCCGCCCGGAGCCGACCTGGGCGGCCTCCTGGCCGAGCAGGCTGGCCCAGAGGCCGAGCTCGCCCTGGCGCTGGAGTGCGGTCGCCTCGGCGTCGAGCTTGCGGACCAGCACCAGGTCGCGGTAGAGACCGCGGTACTCCTCGTCGGTGAAGTCGACGCGGTACTCGGTGCCGTCCGGCCCGGTGGCGCTGTCGATCCGCTCGCCTTCGGGAGTGAGCAGCTGCACCAGCTCGGGGTTGCCGGCCGCGCCCTTTCTGGAGCGGGGAGTTGCCCGCCTGCTGCGGGTGGTGCCCCCGGGGTCGCCCTTTGCCATCGGTCTCTCCCTGTCGTGTCTGCGTCGGCACCGGGGGGTCACCCGGCCACGCAACTCGTGCGCCTGTCCGGCTGCTGCCGGACCGGTTCCTGGCGGCCGCGCCTAGCCCCGGTGGGGGTTGCCGCGCGGCGTGAGCCGGGTTCTGGCCGAACCCGGATCGGGAGCGCCGGCGCCGGGCCGCGCCTGCCGCGGGGGTGCGCGGAGGTCGCGGCTGCGTTGCCGTCGTGCTCCATATTTGCAGAGCACGTGAGCGCGCCCACAGTACGCCTGCCCCCGCAATCCGACCGCCCATGCTTTGACGCCGTTTGTCGCCATCACGCCGGCTCGCGTTTCCCAGGCGTTGCGGCACGATTTGTCACCGTTCGGCCAGCACCGCGTGTCGACACGCGGTGGAGGTTGGCTGACGCAGGGTGACTGCGCCAGGCTGATTCCGCAGGATCGCGCCTATCGGGTTATTTGTCGGGTTCTTGCCCCCGGCGGCGTCCATCCATGTCCTCCGACGGCCGACGACAAGGGGTGTGCGGTGTACGAGCCAGCTGACGGTCCCGGCACACCAGCGCTTGGTCGGCACCGGTCAGCCGACGGCTATCGCCGGATGGTCGGCGTGCACCGGGCCCCCGGTGCGGGTAGCCCCACCCGCGGGTACCTGCTCACCGTCGCGCTGCTGGCCGGCACGGCGTCGATGCCCATCCTCGCCGCGATCAGCGCCGGCTCGGCCACCCCGGGCAGCACCGCCCTGCCGGACAGCAGCACGCCGTTCATCCCGACCCCGTCCGTCGGGCCGGTGGTGATCCCGCTGCCGATGACCAGCCAACCACCGCTTCTCCCGCTCGGCACACCCAGCGTCGGCCCGACCAGCGGCTGGCTGCCCGCCGCCCCGCGCCGCCCAGGGGAAGGGCGCGCCGCGGCCGATCCCGGGCCTGGCCTGCCGACGGCCGCCCCGCCGGTGGCGCCGAAACCCACCCGGGGCACCTCGCCGCCGGCGCCCCCGCCCGTCGCTCCGCCGCCGACCGGCTCCGACCCGACCGACCCGCCGGACCCCGGCCCGACCGACCCGCCGGATCCCGGCCCGACCGACCCGCCGGACCCCGGCCCGACCGACCCGCCGGACCCCGGTCCGACCGACCCGACCGATCCGCCGGACCCGGCTCCGACCGACCCGGCTCCGACCGGCTCGGCCGACCCCGATCCGACCCCGACCCTGACGGCGGACCCGACGCCCACACTGGACCCGACGCTGGGTCCGACACCCACGCCGGGCGACGACGTGACGGCGACCGCCGTGCCGACCAGCACCCGGTCCGTCCCGGCCCCGACACCCACGCCGCCGGCGGTACCGACCCGCCGGCCCAGCCCGGCGATCCCGTCGCCGTCGGCGGTCGCCTCGCCGCCCAGCGTCCGCCCGGCACCGCTGCCCGGACCGATGCACCTCGCGGTGTCGCCAGCGGTACGGTGACCATCAGACCCGGCCCGTTCGGCGTCGGCGGTGTTCGGCGGTGTTCGGCGGTAGGCGCGTACCGGAGGGGGTGGCGTGGGCGGCGGTGCGGAATTCCGCCCGGTCACCGCCCGACCCGGCCCGGGGTTACGGATCGCCCGGCTGGTCACCGAGTTGACCGCACCGGCGGTGCTCGTGTCGCTGCTGATCCTCACGGTGAGCTGGCACAGCGCACGCCGCCCCGGTCAGGGCCTCGCCTGGGGTCTGCTCGCCACTCTCTTCGTCACGGGTATTCCGTTCGCCTACATCATCGGCGGGGTACGCCGCGGCCGGCTCACCGACCACCACATCGGCCGTCGGGAGCAGCGTCGGGCGCCGCTGCTGGTCGGCCTCGGTTCGGTAGCGGCGGGGCTCGCCCTGCTCGCCGTGTTCGGGGCGCCCCGCCCGGTGCTGGCGCTGGCGGTGGCCGGGCTGGTCGGCCTCGTCGTCGCCGTGTCGGTCAGCCACTGGTGGAAGATGTCGATCCACTCGGCGGTGGCCGCCGGCACACTTGTCATCCTGATGTTGACCTTCGGGACGCGGCTGGTAGTCGCCGCACCGCTGCTGGCGGTGGTCGGCTGGTCGCGGGTACGGCTGAGGGACCACACGGTGGCGCAGGTGCTGGCCGGAGGTGCGCTCGGCGCCCTGATCGCCGCGGCGGTCTTCGGCCCACTGCGCTAGACGGGCCGGGCGCTGGCAGCCCCACGGCCGGCGGCGCAGGGCGGGCGGCGCGCAGCCGCCCACCCTCGGACGTCGTCAGGCGCCGTCGTCGGCGAGGCGGTGCCGGTTCGCCTCGATCCAGGCGTCCAGTGCGGCCGGGTCGTCCGGGTCCACGCCGTCGGCCATCAGCTGCGCCACCGCGGCGGTGGCCGCGCTGCGCCGCTCACCGGTCGAGTAGAGCCGGGCGAACTCCGGCACCATCTCCTCGATCGCCTCGTCGGTGCGCGTCGTCGCCGCCTCGGGCAGCCCGCGCTGGCGCGACGCGTACCGCGCCCAGGCCCGCAGCACCCGGGGCAGCATCGCCGCGTCGTCCATGTCCAGCACGGCCCGGCGGTGCACCCAGTCGAGCAGGAAGAGCCCGGACACCGCAGGGCTCCAGCGCATCGGGTCGGCGTCCGGGAAGCTCGCCGAGTGGTCCAGCAGCAGGCTCAGGCAGAAGTGCAGCGAGGCCAGCTCGGGGCCATCGACGGCGTCCAGCCCGAAGCGGACGGCCTCCGGCGCGGCGAGGAACCGTCGGACCAGGTCGGTGCGCTCGGCCGCGGAGAGCGGCTCGACCTCCGCCGGACCGGTCGGGTCGGCCGCGGTGGGCAGCATCGCCAGCCGGGCCCCGACCAACGCCCGGTCGGTGGCGAGCGACCCCTCGCCGGGCAGCTCGCCCAGGTCGTCGGTGACCGCCAGATGGCGGGCCACCTCGCCCCGGAGCCGGGCTGGATCTTCGGTCCGGAACCAGGTCAACTCGTCGTCGGCGCACATCTGCCGGACCTGGTCCAGGATCCGTTCGGCCGGCCCGCCCACGAAGATGTCCTTGGTGATCCCGATGTTGTGGTCCACCAGGGCCACCAGCGCGTGCTCCGAGCCGCCGGACTCGTCGTCGTAGGCGAAGGTCGCGAGGTAGGAGGTCTGGTCGCCGTACACGTCGCCGTACGC
Source organism: Micromonospora sp. NPDC005220 (assembly GCF_040607895.1). Lineage (NCBI taxonomy): Bacteria > Bacillati > Actinomycetota > Actinomycetes > Micromonosporales > Micromonosporaceae > Micromonospora > Micromonospora sp. NPDC005220. The sequence continues at coordinate 6,913 of NZ_JBEXHP010000052.1, read as the reverse complement.
CCAGGCGCCGGTGAGGTGCACCCGGCCGAGCTGGGTCGTCCAGCTGGGCGCCTGGCTGCCCGGACGCACCCGCTCAGTGCCCTCGGCGGCCGGCACGAGGGTGGCGAAGACCTGCCGGATGGTGGTCGCCGCCGCGACCCTGCGGCGGGCGGTGGCGGCGAGGAAGCCGGTGACGAACTCCCGTACGGCGGCGTCGCGGTCGGTCTCCGCGATCGCGTAGACACTGCCCAGCAGGGCGCTGCCGAGCATCTCGGCGTCGAGGGCGGACTCCAGCTTGGTCACGTCGCGTGCGGCGTGCAGCACCGCGTCGTAGGGGGTCTGAGGCGTGGCCATGGTCCGACCCTACGCCGCTGTGGGCCTACGGAGAGCGCCAGCGGGCCGTGCGAAGCGTCAATGGCGTCCGGCGTCTCGCAGCGCGTCCCGGGCCTGCGCGTATGAGCCGAGCACGACCCGTACCGGTGTCAGCACGTACTCCTCGCCCACCTCGGCGACCCGGACCGTCAGCCGTTGCCGAGCACGGGCCCGCGCCCTCCGGGCTGCCCAGCGCACCACCGGTCGGGTCAGCGCTGCCACCAGAAGCCCGGCCAGCAGGCCGCCGAGCAGCAGCAGGGTGGGCATCGGCACCTGCCCGACCATCGGGTTGTCCAACGCGGGCAGGCCGAGAGCCCGTAGCGCGTAGCCGAGCACCAGCCAGCCCAGGCCGACCACGGCGGCAAGGGTGACCAGCCACTGCACACCGCCGACGACCCGCCACCACACCGGCTGACGGCTCAGGCCGAGGTCGGTGCAGGCGATCGCGCGGTCCAACGCGTCCGGCATGTCGTCGAGGCGGGACCGGGCTGCCGAGGTCACCGCCGTCGGCCAGGCGGCGGGCAGGCCGTTGGCGGCCCGGTCGGCCACCGCGCGGATCGCCAGGCCCAAGGCAGAGCGCTGCGCGACCGTCGCGTCCGGCACCGAGGTCGCCGCCACCAGGCTCTCCGACGGGTCGGCGTCCGCGCCGGCCGGGCCGGGCAGGTGCAGCCGACGCAGCGGGTCGGGTCGCAACCGCCGCCAGCCCCGGACCACCGGCCAGCCGGTGCTTGCGCCGGCTCGGTGCCGGTACGCCCGCTCGACCGCCTCGCTCACCGCCGGCACGCCGGCAGCATTGGCCAACGCCCGGTTCAACCCGGCCACAGCCGCGTCGTCCGGCCCACCCGCCGGCCGGGCCGAACCGACCAGCTCGTCCAGGCCGGCCACGACCGTGTCGACGTCGCCCGCGAGCCGGCGCAACGCGGCCTGCCGCTCGGCCACGGTGCGCTCCAGGGCGTCGCGCAGCCCGACCATCCCGGCCGGATCGATGGCGGTGGTGGCCAGCAGCGGCACACCGGTCAGCCCGTCCGTGTCGAGCAGCCGGCGCAGGTCGTCCAGGACCCGGGGCACCTCGGCCGGGGGTAACCGGTCGGCCTGGTTGAGCACGACCACTGTGACGTCGCGGTGCCGGTGGAACTCGCGCAGGTAGCTGTCGTGGATGACCCGGTCGGCGTACTTCTGCGGGTCGACCACCCAGACCACCTGGTCGACCAGGCCGAGGAGTCGGTCCACCTCGAGCCGGTGGGATCGCTGCACCGAGTCGAAGTCGGGCAGGTCGAGCAGGATCAGCCCGTGCAGGGCCGTCTCGTCGTCCGCGTCCAGGGCGCTTTCCCGGACGAAGCGGTGTCGGGGCAGCACGCCGATCCAGTCGAGCAGATGGTTGGCGCCCTCCAACGGCCCCCACACGCAGGCGTGGGTGACGCCGGTGGTCGGCCGGCGGACCCCGACCGGTGAGAGTTCCAGCTGGGCCAACGCGTTGAAGAGGCTGGACTTGCCGCTGCCGGTGGCACCGGCCAGGGCGACCACGGTGTGGTCCCGGGACAGCTCCAGCCGGGTGCCGGCCCGCTCGACCACTGTGTGCGCGGGTACCAGGTCGGCGTCCGGCAGCAGACCGTCCACGGCGGTCAGGAACCGGCGTACCGCGTCCAGCCGGGCGATCAGCGCGTCGGCGTCGACCCGCTGGTCCCCGCGGAACACCTCGCGTACCCGGCCGGCGATGTTGCTCACTGGAAACCCTCCTCGTCGCCGGCGGACAGCCCGCTGCGATGCCGGGCCAGCTCGACCCGGCCGGCGGCCCGGCGCAGCCCGTCGCCGGCGTCCGCGGCCGGGCGGGCCTCGGCGGTGCGGCTCAGGAAGCGGTCGGCCTCCGCGTCCAGCAGCGTCCGCACCCGGGCCAGCAGCTCGGTGCGGGCCTTGGCGGCGAGGGTACGCACCGCCTGGTCGCCGAAGATCGCCTGGAGGACGGCCTGCGCGGCGACCGTGGTGCCGGCCCCGGTGGCCAACTCCAGCCCGGTCGGGATGAACGCGGTGGAGGCGAAAACGGCGATCATCACGGCCAGCCCGGTGGCGTTCACCGCGTACGCGGCGGTGCGGGCCACGAACCGCTTGTCACCGCCCTCGACCCGGACCAGCTCCAGCACTCCGCGTTGCCAGTCCCGGACCATGCGCTCGGCGCGTTCGGGTAAATCGTCGCTCGGGTGGGCGAGCGCCGGGTCGAGCAGCCCGGCGCCGGCCGGATGGGCCTTCCACCCGGTGTACGCGGATTCGGCGGCCTCCGAGGCCACCCCGCGCAGCAGCGTCACCAGCTGGGACTCGATGGCGTGGCGCAGCTCGACGGCGGGTGCCGGCCGACCGGTGACGGCGGCCACGACCCGGTCCCGTAGCCGGCCGATCCGAGCCTCCAGCGTGCGGAACAGCTCGCCGGTGCCGACGAACTCCTGCCAGCGGGCGAGCACCTCGCCGCGGAGCAGCCGGCCGTCCTGAAGCCCCTGCTCGACGGTGCGCTCGGCACCCCGGTACGCGGCCCGGACCCGTTCGTCCAGCCCGTCGGCGGCGGCCAGCTGCTCGTCGGCGGCGTCGGCCAGATCCTCCACGGCGGGGTGGAGTGCGGCCAGCGCCCCGTCGAGGGTCTGGCGGACCACCGCACCCCGGGCGTCCGCGTCGGCGGCCAACCGGGCGAACCAGTCGGCCAGCGGCGCGGTCACTCCCTCGGACAGCAGCCCCTGACCGTCGACCCAGGTTTCCGGCAACACGAACAGCGGCGCCCGGCCGAGGTCCTGTTCGGCGAGCATCTCGGTGAGGTGCGCGGCGATCTCGTCGGCGGCCTCGGCGGGGACCCGGTCCAGCACCATGGCGATCACCGCGCCGCGCGCCCGGGCACTGCGCAGCAGCTCCCAGGGCACCGCGTCGGCGTACCGGGCGGCGGTGGTGACGAAGAGCCACAGGTCGGCGGCGGCCAGTAGCTGGGTGGCGAGCGCCCGGTTGGCGTCGACGACCGAGTCGATGTCGGGTGCGTCGAGGAAGGCCAGCCCGGCGGGCAGCGCCGGGGCGGTGACGAGGTGCAGGGAGCGTGGGTCTTCGCTCGGCTCGGTGGTGCGGGTCAGGCCGGGCAGGAGGTCACCCTGCCGGAACCAGGCCGCGTCGGACGGGTTGCAGACCAGCACCGGGGAGCGGGTGGTCGGCCGGAGCACGCCGGCGGCGCTGACCCGGGCCTTGACCAGGCTGTTGACCAGGGTCGACTTACCCGCGCCGGTGGAGCCGCCGACCACCACGAGCAGTGGGGCGTCCAGCCGGGCGAGTCGGGGCAGCAGGTAGTCGTCGAGCTGGTCGGTGAGGGTGGTCGCGGTGTGCCGGGCGGAGCTGGCAGAGGGCAGCGCGAGGGGATACCGGGTCGCGCCGATCGCCTCCCGGAGGCCCGACAGTGCGCCGGGGAGGCTGTCGTCCCCGGTGGTGGCGGGCGGCTCCTCCGCGGCGTCCGGCGGGTCGGTGCGGGCTGCGACGGCGGGCGCGCCGGAACGGGTGGCGGGATCGCCGTGCGTCGTCACCGCTAAAGCGTGCCCGACCGATGCAAGGGAAGACAACCGGACGGTAATAACGGCTGGGTTGCGTCGGGGTGACTCAAGTCAACTTGACGATTGGCCAACGCGTGGCACTATTGAGTCAAGTTCACTCAACTTATGGTCGGGCCCGCTGCGGGCGGTGCTCGCCAGCAGCCCACGGGCGACGCCCGTCACCTGCACAACCTTACGAAGCGAGGAAGCGAACATGGCACGTGCGGTCGGTATCGACCTCGGCACGACGAACTCCTGCGTCAGCGTTCTCGAGGGCGGTGAGCCCACCGTCATCGCCAACGCTGAGGGGTCGCGGACGACTCCGTCGATCGTCGCGTTCGCCCGCAACGGCGAGGTGCTCGTCGGTGAGGTCGCCAAGCGCCAAGCGGTCACCAACCCGGACCGGACGATCCGGTCGGTCAAGCGCGAGGTTGGCACGAACTGGTCCGTCGACATCGACGGCAAGAAGTACACCCCGCAGGAGATCTCGGCCCGGACGCTGATGAAGCTCAAGCGGGACGCCGAGGCGTACCTGGGCGAGCAGATCACCGACGCGGTGATCACCGTCCCGGCCTACTTCAACGACAGCCAGCGCCAGGCCACCAAGGAGGCCGGTGAGATCGCCGGCTTCAACGTGCTGCGGATCGTCAACGAGCCGACCGCGGCCGCCCTGGCGTACGGGCTGGACAAGGGCTCCAAGGAGCAGACCGTCCTGGTCTTCGACCTCGGCGGCGGCACCTTCGACGTGTCGCTGCTGGAGCTGGCCGAGGGCGTGATCGAGGTCAAGTCGACGAGCGGTGACAACCACCTCGGTGGCGACGACTGGGACCAGCGGATCATCGACCACCTGGTCAAGACGTTCCGCGGTGAGCACGGCATCGACCTCGGTCAGGACAAGATGGCCCTCCAGCGGCTCCGTGAGGCCGCCGAGAAGGCCAAGATCGAGCTGTCCGCCGCCACCACCACCAACATCAACCTGCCGTACATCACCGCCGGCGCGGCCGGCCCGCTGCACCTCGACGTGACGCTCAGCCGCGCCGAGTTCCAGCGGATGACGCAGGACCTGCTGGACCGTTGCAAGGGCCCGTTCGAGCAGGCCGTGAAGGACGCCGGGATCAAGATCTCCGACGTCGAGCACGTCATCCTGGTCGGCGGCTCGACCCGGATGCCCGCCGTGACCGACCTGGTCAAGCAGCTCACCGGCCGCGACCCCAACAAGGGCGTCAACCCGGACGAAGTGGTCGCCGTCGGCGCCGCCCTCCAGGCCGGTGTGCTCAAGGGTGAGGTCAAGGACGTCCTGCTGCTCGACGTGACCCCGCTGAGCCTGGGCATCGAGACCAAGGGCGGCATCTTCACCAAGCTGATCGAGCGCAACACCACCATCCCGACCAAGCGCTCCGAGGTCTTCACCACGGCGGATGACAACCAGCCGTCGGTGCTGATCCAGGTGTTCCAGGGTGAGCGGGAGATCGCGGCCTACAACAAGAAGCTCGGCACCTTCGAGCTGACCGGCCTCCCGCCGGCGCCGCGCGGCGTGCCGCAGATCGAGGTCGCCTTCGACATCGACGCCAACGGCATCGTCAACGTGCACGCCAAGGACCTGGGCACCGGCAAGGAACAGAAGATGACGATCACCGGCGGCTCCTCGCTGCCGAAGGACGACATCGAGCGGATGCGCCGGGACGCCGAGGAGCACGCGGAGGAGGACAAGCGCCGCCGCGACGACGCCGAGACCCGCAACGTGGCCGAGGCGCTCCAGTGGCAGACCGAGAAGTTCCTCGCCGAGAGCGGCGACAAGCTGCCCAGCGAGAACCGCGAGCAGCTCAACGAGGCGCTCGGCGAGCTGCGCGGCGCCCTCGGCGGTCAGGACATCGAGAAGATCAAGTCCGCGCACGAGAAGCTGGCGCAGGTCTCCCAGCAGGCCGGCTCGCTGCTCTACTCGCAGCAGGCCGAGCAGGGCCAGCAGCCGGGCGGCGAGCCCGGCCCGGGTGCGACCGGCGCGACCGGTGCGACCGGCGCGCAGAGCGGCGGCGCCGACGACGTGGTCGACGCGGAAATCGTGGACGAGGACGGCAAGAAGTGACCGTCGGCCTCCGACACGTTTCCACCGCTAAGGGGATGAGGTAGCCGCATGACGCAGAAGCCACGAGCCGCCGACCCAGGCGACACCGGGTCGACGCCGGGTGGCTCCGCGACCACGGAGCCGACCACCGGCGACGGGGAGCGGGTCGTCATCCGCAACAACCGCAAGCTCGTCGACACCGCCGAGCCGGAGGGAAGCGCCGCCGACGCGGAGACCGGCGCACCGGCCGAGGGTCTGGTCGAGGACACCGAGGTCGTGGTCGACGAGGTCGAGGTCGAGGTCAACTCCACCGACGGGCCCGTACCGTCCGGCCCGCCGGTGGTGGACGCCCCGGCACAGCCGGTCGAGGACGGCGGCGGCACCGGCACCGGCACCCCGCTCGGCGCCGAGCTGGAGGCGCTCCGGGCCGAGCTCGACGAGCGGACCAGGGACCTGCAGCGGGTGTCGGCGGAGTACGCCAACTACCGCAAGCGGGTCGACCGTGACCGCAGCCTCGTACAGGAGCAGGCGACCGGCTCGGTGCTGGCCGCGCTGCTGCCGATCCTGGACGACCTGGACCGGGCCCGGGAACACGGCGACCTGGTCGGGCCGTTCGGCACGGTGGCGGAACAGCTCACCACCGCGCTGGGCAAGTTCGGCCTGAACGCCTTCGGCGAGCAGGGCGACCCGTTCGACCCGACCCGGCACGAGGCGGTCGCGCACCAGACCTCGGCCGACGTCAGCGAGCCGACCTGCGTACAGGTCATGCGACGCGGCTACCAGCTCGGTGAGCGGCTGCTGCGCCCCGCGCTGGTCGCGGTCGCGGATCCGGAATAGTGCCAGACAGTGACCGGGTCGTCCCGCCCACCCACCCCCCCGGGGGGGGGCCGCCGGGCCCCCCACGGGGGGGATCATGTGGACCGGGGGGTGTAAAGAATAGGTAGAAGAAGAG
>NZ_JBEXHP010000051.1:0-42133 GCF_040607895.1 Micromonospora sp. NPDC005220 | reverse complement strand
ACAATCACTCCCGCTACCTTTGGGTTCAAGTTTTGATACACGTGGTGTTAAACGGGATGGAGGGCGGAACGTGCCGGGGTGCCGCGCTCGATGACGTGGTTCGGGTCAGACGTTGAAGCCGAGGGAGCGGAGCTGGTCCCGACCCTCGTCAGTGATCTTGTCTGGGCCCCACGGCGGGAGCCACACCCAGTTGATCCGGATGTCGTTGACCAGGCCGCCGCCGGGGCCGGTGGTCAGCGCCTGCCGGGTCTGGTCCTCGATGACGTCGGTCAGCGGGCAGGCCGCCGAGGTGAGCGTCATGTCCAGGGTGGCGACGTTCTCGTCGTCGACGTGTACGCCGTACACGAGGCCCAGGTCGACCACGTTGATGCCGAGCTCCGGGTCGACGACGTCCTTCATCGCCTCCTCGATGTCGGCGATCATGGCCTTGCTGACGCCGACGCCGTCCGCCGGGGCGGTAGCATCGCCGACAGCCGGGGCGGCAGCATCGCCGACAGCCGGGGCGGCAGCATCGCTGGTCACCGCATCGGTCTGCGCCACGACTGCGTCGCCGGCCTCCGGCGTCGCCGCAGTAGCCGTATTCTCGCTGCTCATGCCGTCTCTCCGTTTCGCTCCGTGACGCCATGAGACATCATCGCGCCGCACCACTGACTCGCTCGCTGACGCTCGCTCATGCCTTCACCTCCGGGCTCACACCCACACCGGCGCGTGCCGCGGCGTCCTTGAACGCCATCCACGGCAGCAGCGCGCACTTGACCCGGGCGGGGTAACGGGCCACACCCGCGAAAGCAACCCCGTCACCGAGCACGTCCTCGTCCGGCGTGACCTGGCCACGTCCGGACATCAACTCCACGAACGCCTCGTGCACCTCGAATGCTTCCCCAGCGCCCCGCCCGCGCAGCAACTCGTGCAGCACGCTCGCCGAGGCCTGGCTGATCGAGCAGCCCATCCCGTCGTACGAGATGTCGTGCAGCACCGTGCCGTCGGTGGCCACCCGGACGGTGACCTCGTCACCGCAGGTGGGGTTGACGTGGTGCGCCTCCGCGACCCGGTCGGCCGGGTCGTCGGCGTCGCGCAGGCCACGCCCGTGCGGGTGCTTGTAGTGGTCCAGGATGATCTCCTGGTAGAGCTGGTCGAGCTGCATCAGTCGAACACCTTCCGCACCTGCTCCAGACCGGCCACCAGAGCGTCGATCTCTTCGGTGGTGGTGTAGAGGTAGAACGAGGCCCGGGTCATGGCCGGGACGCCGAACCGGCTGCACACCGGCTTGGCACAGTGGTGGCCGACCCGCACCTGCACGCCGAGCGAGTCGAGCACCTGACCCACGTCGTGCGGGTGCACGTCACCCAGCGCGAACGAGATGGTGCCGCCCCGACCCACCGGCACGGTCGGGCCGAAGATCCGCAGGTCGGGCACCGAGCCGAGAGCGTCCAGCGCGTACGCCGTCAGCTCCTTCTCGTGCCACTGGATGGCCGCCATGCCGACGCCGGTGAGGTAGTCGACCGCCGCACCGAGCGCGACCGCCTCGGCGATCGGCGGGGTGCCCGCCTCGAAGCGGGCCGGCGGCGCGGCGAACGTCGAGCGGGCCATGGTGACCGTCTCGATCATCGAGCCGCCGCCCATCACCGGCGGCATCGCCGCCAGCAGCTCACCCCGGCCCCAGAGCACTCCGATGCCGGTCGGGCCGCACATCTTGTGGCCGGTGAAGACGATGTAGTCGGCGTCCAGGTCGACCACGTCGATGGGCAGGTGCGGCACGGACTGCGAGCAGTCCAGCAGCAGCAGCGCGCCCACCTCACGGACCCGCGCAGTGATCCGGGAGGTCGCGTTGACAGTGCCGAGGATGTTGGACGTGTGCACCAGCGAGACGATCTTCGTCCGTTCGGTGACCAGGTCCTCCAGGCCCGACTCGTCCAGCCGACCCTGGTCGGTGACCGGGAACCAGCGCAGGGTCGCGCCGGTCCGCTCGCAGAGCAGCTGCCACGGGACGATGTTCGAGTGGTGCTCCATCTCGGAGATCACCACCTCGTCGCCCGGACCGAGCCGGAACCGGTCGTCCGTCTCGCGGGACGGAGCAGCCAGCGGAGAGGCGTCCGGGCGCAGCGAGGCGTTCGAGAAGGCGTACGCCACGATGTTGATCGCCTCGGTGGAGTTCTTGGTGAACACCACCTCGTCGACACTCGGCGCGTGAATGAACGCGGCGACCTTCGCACGCGCCCCCTCGTACGCCTCGGTGGCCTCGGTGCCCAGGGTGTGCACCGAGCGCGACACGTTGGCGTTGTGCCGCGCGTAGTGCTCGTCGAGCACGTCGAGCACCTGCCGGGGTTTGTGCGAGGTGTTGGCGCTGTCGAGGTAGACCAGCGGGTGGCCGTTGATCTCCCGATCGAGGATCGGGAAGTCGGCGCGTACCCGGGCCACGTCGAAACGCGGCACGTCGTCGTACTGCGGCATCCCCGAAGGGATCGCGATGCTGGTCATCTCGGCGGCGCCTCTCCCGCTCAGGCCTTGGCCGTGCCGGCCCCGGCGGCGTACCGCTCGTAGCCCTCGGCCTCAAGCTTGTCGGCCAGCTCCGGGCCGCCCTGCTCGACGATCCGGCCGGCCACGAAGACGTGCACGAAGTCCGGCTTGATGTAGCGCAGGATCCGGGTGTAGTGGGTGATCAGCAGCACGCCGGTGTCGCCGGTGTCGCGGACCCGGTTGACGCCCTCGCTGACCACGCGCAGCGCGTCCACGTCGAGGCCGGAGTCGGTCTCGTCGAGGATCGCGATCTTCGGCTTGAGCAGCTCCAGCTGGACGATCTCGTGCCGCTTCTTCTCACCACCGGAGAAGCCCTCGTTGACGTTGCGCTGGGCGAACGCCGGGTCCATCTGGAGGCGCTCCATCGCGCCGCGCAGCTCGCCGCCCCAGGTGCGCAGCTTCGGCGCCTCGCCGTCGATGGCGGTCTTGGCGGTACGCAGGAAGTTCGCCACCGAGACGCCGGGCACCTCGACCGGGTACTGCATGGCCAGGAAGAGGCCGGCGCGGGCGCGCTCGTCGACCGTCATGGCCAGCACGTCCTGACCGTCGAGGGTCACCGTGCCGCCGGTGATCTCGTACTTGGGGTGACCGGCGATCGAGTACGCCAGGGTGGACTTGCCGGAACCGTTCGGGCCCATGATCGCGTGGGTACTTCCCGAATTAACCGTCAGGTCTACCCCATACAGGATCGGCTTGAGCTCACCCTCGGGCAGCTTGACCGACACCTTCAGGTCGCGGATCTCCAGGGTGCTCATTATCGGGTCACTCCATTACTCGGCGTCAGACTGAGGTAGATGTCGCCGTCGCGGACTTCGACGGGGTAGACGGGGACGGGTTCGGTGGCGGGCAGCCCGGTCGGCTCACCGGTGCGCAGGTCGAAGCGCGAGCCGTGCAGCCAACACTCGAGGGTGCAGCCGTCGACCTCACCCTCGGAGAGCGCGACCGAGGCGTGCGAGCACTCGTCGTACGCGGCGTAGAACTGCCCGTCCTCGCCGTGCACCAGGGCGACCGGGGTGCCGTCGACGTCCGCGCTGATCGCGGTGCCCTTCGGCACGTCCTCGGTCGAGCAGATGCGGATCATCAGGCGCCCGCCTTGGCCAGCCGGGCCTCGATCGCGTCACCGAGGCTCTCGCGCAGCGACTCCACCGGGATCTTGTTGATCAGCTCGGCGAAGAAGCCGCGGACCACCAGACGGCGGGCCTCGCCCTCCGGGATGCCCCGGGCCATCAGGTAGAACAGCTGCTCGTCGTCGAAGCGGCCGGTTGCGCTGGCGTGGCCGGCGCCGGCGATCTCGCCGGTCTCGATCTCCAGATTGGGTACGGAGTCCGCCCGTGCGCCATCGGTGAGCAGCAGGTTCCGGTTGATCTCGTACGTGTCGGTGCCGGTCGCCTCGGCCCGGATGAGCACGTCGCCCACCCAGACGGTGTGCGCGCTCTCGCCCTGCAGGGCGCCCCGGTAGCCGACGTAGCTGCGGCAGTCCGGAACGCTGTGGTCGACCAGCTGCCGGTGCTCCAGGTGCTGGCCGGAGTCGGCGAAGTAGACGCCGTACAGTTCGGCCTCGCCGCCCCGCCCGGTGTACTCCACGCTGGTGAACTGCCGGACCAGGTCGCCACCCAGGGACACCTGGATGTGGATGACCTTGGCGTCCCGGCCCAGCTTGATCTTCAGGTGCTGGGCCTGGACCGCGTCGTCGGCCCAGTCGGCGACCGTGACCAGCGTCAGCTTCGCGCCGTCGGCCACGGCGACCTCGACGTTGTCGGCCAGGGTGGCCGAGCCGACGTGCTCCAGCACCACCGTCGCCTCGGCGAACCGGCCCACCTCGATGAAGGTGTGACCGAACACCGGCTGCTCGACACCCTCGCCGACCACCCGCAGCCGGACCGCCTCGCCGAGCACCACGTCGGACGCGACCCGCAGCAGCAGGGCGTCGGCGGCGGCACCGTAGGCCAGCGCGCTGACCCGGTCGACCGGAGTCAACACGCTGCCGATCCGCTCGTCGTCCCGGCCGACCCGGGTGATGGCGACGCCCTCGGGCAGGTCACCGTACTCGTGGCGGAGCACGCCAATCGCGGCCGGCGCCTCGTCCGACGACTCCAGCTCGGCGCGGCTGGCGCCGCGCGGCGACCTGGAGCCGTCGCTGGTCAGGCCGCGGAGGCGCTTGAGCGGGGTGAAACGCCACTCCTCCTCCAGGCCGGTGAGGGCCGGGAAGTCGGCGACGTCGTACGAGCGCAGCGCCTGCGACTTGGTGCTGGGCGGCGGCGCGGAAGCCTGGGTAGTCATTTCTTCCTTGGTCTGTTCAACGACGACGGTGTCAGGTGCTCGGTAAGGCGGGCGGCATCAGCCGACCGCGCCCTCCATCTGAAGCTCGATCAGACGGTTGAGCTCCAGGGCGTACTCCATCGGGAGTTCCTTGGCGATCGGCTCGATGAAGCCGCGCACGATCATGGCCATCGCCTCGTCCTCGCTCAGGCCCCGGCTCATCAGGTAGAAGAGCTGGTCGTCGCTGATCTTGGAGACGGTCGCCTCGTGCCCCATCGACACGTCGTCCTCGCGGATGTCGACGTACGGGTAGGTGTCCGAGCGGGAGATGGTGTCGACCAGCAGCGCGTCGCACTTGACCGTGCTGCGGCTGTGGTGCGAACCCTCCAGCACCTGAACCAGGCCGCGGTACGAGGTGCGGCCGCCGCCACGGGCGATCGACTTCGACACGATGGTGCTGCTCGTGTGGGGGGCGGCGTGCACCATCTTGGCGCCGGCGTCCTGGTGCTGACCCTCGCCGGCCATCGCCACCGAGAGCACCTCGCCCTTGGCGTGCTCGCCGGTCATGTAGACCGCCGGGTACTTCATGGTCACCTTGGAGCCGATGTTGCCGTCGACCCACTCCATGGTCGCGCCCTCGTGGCAGACGGCGCGCTTGGTGACCAGGTTGTAGACGTTGTTCGACCAGTTCTGGATGGTCGTGTACCGGCAGCGCGCGTTCTTCTTGACGATGATCTCCACGACCGCGCTGTGCAGCGAGTCGGAGGAGTAGAGCGGCGCGGTGCAGCCCTCGACGTAGTGCACGTACGCACCCTCGTCGACGATGATCAGCGTCCGCTCGAACTGGCCCATGTTCTCCGTGTTGATCCGGAAGTAGGCCTGCAGCGGGATCTCGACCTGCACGCCCTTCGGCACGTAGATGAACGAACCACCGGACCACACGGAGGTGTTCAGGGCCGCGAACTTGTTGTCGCCGACCGGGATCACCGTGCCGAAGTACTCCTTGAAGACGTCCTCGTGCTCGCGCAGCGCCGTGTCGGTGTCCAGGAAGAGGACGCCCTGCTCCTCAAGGTCCTCACGGATCTTGTGGTAGACGACCTCCGACTCGTACTGCGCCGCGACACCGGCGACCAGCCGCTGCTTCTCCGCCTCCGGGATGCCCAGCCGGTCGTAGGTGTTCTTGATGTCCTCGGGCAGGTCCTCCCAGCTGGTGGCCTGCTTCTCGGTCGACCGCACGAAGTACTTGATGTTGTCGAAGTCGATCCCGGTGAGGTCCGCGCCCCAGGCCGGCATCGGCTTGCGGCCGAACAGCCGCAGACCCTTCAGCCGCAGGTCGAGCATCCACGCCGGTTCGTTCTTCTTGGCCGAGATGTCCCGCACCACCGCCTCGTTGATGCCGCGCTGGGCGACCGCCCCGGCGGCGTCCGGGTCGGACCAGCCGTACTCGTACCGGCCCAGGGCGGCGAGCTGCTCTTCCTGGGTCAGGGGCTGGACGATCTGCTCGGTCATCTATCTGTCCTCACAGTGGTTACGGGATTACCGGATTGAGCGCGGCCCGGCTGGGTCGGGATGTGCGTGGTGCACACCCCGTCGCCGTGCGCGATGGTGGCCAGACGCTGCACGTGAGTGCCGACCAGACGGGAGATAACCGCGGTCTCGGCCTCGCACAGCTGGGGAAACTCGGCGGCCACGTGCGCCACCGGGCAGTGGTGCTGACAGAGCTGGCCGCCGGAGGCGATCGTGGTCGCATTGGCAGCGTAACCCTCGGCGGTGAGCGCGGCGGCGAGTGCCTCGGCTCGGGCCAGAGGGTCCTCGCCGGCGTCCTCCATGGCCGTCCGACAACGGGACTCGAGGGCGGACACCTGCTCGGTGGCGAACGCCTCGACCGCGCCCGAGCCACCGCTGCGGGCGATCCACCGCAGCGCGGCGGTGGCCATGTTGTCGTAGTGGTGTGTGCCACAACGGACCCGGGCGGCCTCGGTCAACAGGAACACCTTGGCCGGGCGACCCCGACCTCGACTGCCCTGCACGGTCTGCTCGCGGGCGTACACGTCACCGTCCGCGAGCATTGCGTCCAGGTGCCGGCGGATCGCCGCCGGGCTGAGCCCGAGCGCCGCGCCGAGCTGCGCGGCGGTGGTGGCACCCTGCTCCAGCAGCAACTGGGTGACCCGATCCCGGGTGGAGATCTCGGCCGCCGCCGGCCCGGCCAGGCCGGCCGACGTGGTCACGGCGGACGCGGAGGCAGACACACCGAGGGCCGGTACGGCCGTCGGTTGGTGCCCGGAGAGCGCCGCCGCGTTTTTCACAACGCCAACGTTACGTAATTACCCGGAGGGTCGCAAACCCGGGCCCGGTGATCCGAACCACCGAGCCCACGGAGTCGGACGAACCTCGATCACTACGGTGCGTAGGATTTGCGCCGTGAACCGAATCGTCCGTCCGGTCTCCGGCATCCTGCTGCGCCGCCTCGCGCTCGCCTCGATCATCGCGAACGTGGGCATCGTCGTCACCGGCGGGGCCGTCCGGTTGACCGCCTCGGGCCTCGGCTGCCCCACCTGGCCCCGGTGCACCGACGCGTCGTACGTCACCACGTCCGAGATGGGCATGCACGGGGTGATCGAGTTCGGCAACCGGATGCTGACCTTCGCCGTGGGCCTCATCGCGCTGGCCACCGTGCTGGCCGTACTGGCCCACCGGCCGCGCCGACCCGGGCTCCTCGCGCTGGCCGTCGCCGTGTTCCTGGGCATCCCCGCCCAAGCGGTGGTCGGCGGCATCACCGTGCTCACCAACCTCAACCCCTGGGTGGTCGGGCTGCACTTCCTCGCCTCGATGGCGGTGATCGCCGCCGCGTACGCCCTCTGGCGGCGAATCGGCGACCTCGACGGCCCGGCCGTGGCCGTGGTGCCCGCGCCGCTGCGCACGCTGGCTCGGATCACCACCGGCGTCAGCGTCGCGGTGCTGGTCATCGGCACCTGGGTCACCGGCAGCGGCCCGCACGCCGGTGACCACGGCGCCGCCCGCAACGGTCTGGACCCGGAGTCGATCTCCCAGGTGCACGCCGACGCGGTCTTCCTACTGATCGGTCTCTCGGTGGCGCTGATCTTCGCGTTCCGCGCCGTCGGTGCGCAGCGGGCCACCCGCGCCGCGATCATCCTGCTCGCCGTCGAGTTGAGTCAGGGCCTGATCGGCTTCGTGCAGTACTTCACCCACGTGCCGGCACTCCTGGTCGGCGCACACATGCTCGGCTCCTGCCTGGTGCTGCTGGCCACCCTCTCGGTGCAGTGGTCCACCCGGGAACGCCGCCCGGTCGCACCGGCCCCCCAGGCCGCCCCGACCGACGCCGCCACCCCCGTACCAGTCACCGCCTGACCGCCCGACCGCCCGGCCGCCTGGTCCGGGCCGCCCGGCCGCCTGACCGCCCAGCCGCCTGCCCGCTTGATCCGGTCCGCCGGCCGCCTGACCGCCCAGCCGCCCGACCGCCCAGCCGCCTGACCGCCCGGCCGCCTGACCGCTTGATCCGGTCCGCCGGCCGCCTGACCGTCCGACCGCCGGGCCGCCCGACCGCCCAGCCGCCTGACCGCCCGGCCGCCTGACCGCTTGGTCCGGGCCGCTGGCCGCCCGCGCGCCCCGCGCCCCGCGCCCCGCGCCCCGCGTCAAGATCTCCGCAACTTCCCGGATGTTGCTGCCTCCGACACGGCGGGAGACAGCAACATCCCCGATGCTGCGCGGATCTTGACGGCGGAAACCGCGCTGAGAGATTGGGAGCGGGGTTTGGGGCATTCAGCGCCGCCAAGATCGTGCTCGAACCAGGATGTAGTGGCCTCACCGAGGCCCCGACACCACTACAACCAGGACAGCACCGTCGCGTTAGCGCTGTGGCCGGCGGGTCAACCCGTGCTCGCGAAGGGGCTCCTGGTCGACCGTAGGTGGAGCGAGAAGATCGCGCCGATCGTGCGGTTTCGGTTGTCGACATGGGGTGGAATGCGGCTTGTGTCGGGACAGAGGTTGCAAGGTCGCGGAACAGGGGCAGCGCGGGCGCGGCGATCATGCAGTTGTGGTGCCAGGATTGGCGGTTTACGGGCGTTTTGTTGCCCACCACAACTGCATGATCGGCGAGGTGGCGCCGGTTGACGAACAGCCGTTCCGCCTAACGCAATGGCGTTGACAACCAGGATGTTGCGCGATCTTGCCGGCGCGGACGTTCCTCGAAGTCCCAAGATCCGCGCAACATCGGGGAAAGTGCTGGGTGCTGGCGTGTTGAGGCAGCAACTTCCCCGAAGTTGCTCGGATCTTGGCGCTGGCGCCCGGTTGCGCCGCAGGGCCGCAGGGCCGCAGGGCCGCAGGGCCGCAGGGCCGCAGCCGCAGCGCCAGCGCGGTCACGCCGCGGTGGCGCTGCGGCGGCGACGGCACGCGCAGCTGAGGGGGACGGCTGTTGGTGCGTGGGGCTTGTGGTGGGAGGGGGTCAGGGGATGCGGGTCAGGTGGGTGGTGATCGCGGTGGCGAGGCGGTCGGGGGCTCCGTCCGCGTACCCGATGAAGAGCGAC
This sequence comes from Micromonospora sp. NPDC005220, assembly GCF_040607895.1. Classification (NCBI taxonomy): domain Bacteria; kingdom Bacillati; phylum Actinomycetota; class Actinomycetes; order Micromonosporales; family Micromonosporaceae; genus Micromonospora; species Micromonospora sp. NPDC005220. The sequence goes on along the minus strand of NZ_JBEXHP010000051.1, from coordinate 32,813 downwards.
GGCTCGGTGAGCTCCAGTTCGACCAGGACCGGCTCGCCGTCCGGGCCGGAAATCAGGTCGACCCGGGCGTAGAGCAGTTGTCGGGTGCCGCCGGGTACCGCCGCGAGGGTCCGCTCGGCCACCGCCAGCTGTTCGGGTCGGGCGGCGCGGGCGGTGATCTCTTCGGCCTTGCAGAGCCCGTCCGGGCCGAGGTCCGGCCCGGTCAGCATCGGACCCTTGCGGATCGCGTGGCTGAACGTGAGCCCGTCCGGGCCGGCCAGGAAGAGCAGTGCTGTCTCGCCCTCGGTGTCGACGGCACGCAGGTACGGCTGGACCATGGTCACCCGCCCGGCCGTGGAGAGCCGGTGAACGTGCGCGGTGGCCAGGTCCCGGTGCTGCGGGTCGGCCAGGTCGTACCGGCCGGTGTCCTGGCTGCCGGCGCTGACGGCGGGCTTGAGCACGTACTCGCCGGTGTCGGCGGGCAGCTGCCAGCTCTCCCCCGGCTCGATCCACGTTGTCGGTACGGTCGGCACCCCGGCGGCGCTCAGCTCGGCGAGGTAGCGCTTGTCGGTGTTCCAGCGGACCACGTCGGCTGGGTTGACCAGCGCCGGAACGGTGGCTGCCCAGGACACGAACTCGTCGCGGCGGAGCGCGTAGTCCCAGGGTGAGCGGAGCACGACCAGGTCGTAGGAGGACCAGTCGACGTCTGGGTCGTCCCAGACGACGGTCTGGACGGCGACGCCACGGGCCGCGAGCGGGGCGAGGACCAGCCGGTCGTCCGGGTCGAGGTCGGCCAGGTCGGTGCAGGTGACGAGAGCGACCCGGGGTTCCCCCCGGGTCGACTGGTGATGGGTGGTCAATTCAGCTCTCTATCTCAACGGGCCATCGTGCGCCGGGCCATCGACCGCCAGAGGTCGTTGCTCGGACGCATCTGGTCCATCAGTTCACGCTCCCAAGCGTTCTCGACGGTGACTCCCGCCTTGGCGCACGCCTCCCGGGCGGTGACGGTGTCGTCGGCGAACTGGTCGCCCCACTCACCGTCGGAACCCACCAGGACGATCCGTGCGCCACGCTTGCCGACGTACTCGATGACCGCCTTCGCGCCGCCGTGTCCGGCTGCGAACGCCTTGAGGCCCGCGACCAGGCCGTGGGGCGCCTGCTCGCCGGCGGTCTGCTCGGCCGTCAGCGTCGTATCGGAACCATCTGCCATGACGCGAAGCCTAAGCAGAGTTGCACTCCGTCGGTCGAGAACCATGAACCTTTTGTGATGCCAATTACCTACAGGTTTAAGGATGAGCACAGGTTTGCTGTCCGGTTATTTACCGACTTTTGCGCTCAAAGCACGTCGGCAAATCGCCCGTCAACCACCCCGGGTTGAGCCGATCGGACTCATGCTGAAAGTTACTCTGATGTGACGTTAAACCGAGACAACTCATCCACGTCCATGATTAGTCAGTAGATCATCGGCACCGCCGAGCACAGCCCGGTGCCGAGGCGCGCGAGCAGCGCAGAAACCGCCAGACCGAGCCGCAGCATGAAGGCCGACGACGCAACGGCCGACACCGACGGCAACAGGACGGGCAGCGGCACTGGGTCAGACCCGACGGGCACGGCCGAAGCGACCGGCGGTACGGCTCAGATCAGCGCGTCGAGCGCGACGGCCACGAAGACGATCGTCAGGTATGTGGTGGACCAGTGGAACAGTCGCATCGGCTTGACCGCCTCGCCGCGCGTCGCACGCCGGCACAGCCGGTGTGCCTCGACCACGAAGATGGCACCCACCACCAGGGTCGGCACCCCGTAGATCGCGCTGAGCCCCAGCGGCCAGACGGCCAGGGAGGTGAGCACGGTGAGCCACGCGAAGATCAGGATCTCGGCGTTCACCCGGCGGATCGAGGCCACTACCGGCAGCATCGGGATGCCGGCCCGGGCGTAGTCGTCCTTGTACTTCATGGCGAGCGGGTAGAAGTGCGGCATCTGCCAGAAGAAGACCACCGCGAAGAGCCCCCAGGCGGCCGGCGCCAGTGAGCCGGTCACCGCCGCCCACCCGATCAGCACCGGCGCCGCCCCGCAGGCGCCGCCCCAGAAGGTGTTCGTCGGGGTGGAGCGCTTGAGCCACAGGGTGTAGATGACGTCGTAGTAGATGATCGCGGCGAGGGTGAGCGCGGCGGCCAGCAGGTTGGTGAACGCCGCCATCAGGGCGACCGACACCGCCGCCAGCACCAGACCGAAGATCAGCGCGCTGCGCGGCGACACGGTGTGCGCCGGCAGCGGCCGACGCTTGGTACGCCGCATCAGCTGGTCGATGTCACGGTCGATGTAGCAGTTGAGCACGCTGGCCGCGCCGGCGGCGAGCGAGCCGCCGATCAGCACGACGGCCATCAGCCACAGCGACGGCAGCCCGCCCTCGGCGAGCATCATCGCCGGGATGGTGGTGACCAGCAGCAACTCGACGATCCGCGGCTTGGTGAGGGCCACGTACGCGGAGAGGACCGCGCGTACGTCCCGCCGGGCCACCGGGCCCTCGGCCGCCCGCGCCGGGTGTTGCCCGGCCGGGTTGCTCGCGGGGCGCTCGGTGATCATGCTCACGGATTGCCACCTTCCGGCATCAGGCGGGGGGAGATCGGATCGGCCGGGACCGCATCGGTCCACATACCGCCCCACACACTACGCGTCGTCGTTTTAGCTGCCCGGCCGACCCGACAACGGTGCGGGCCGTCACACCACCGGGTTGAACCGAGCATCCGGATGGTCACGTACCGCACACCATGCACAGATCCGTGGGCGCACGTTTAGGGACGCTCGATAAGGTCATCGGTGAGGGTTCCGCCCATCTGCCGAGGAGCACAACCATCGTGGCTGTTAAACGACCCGAGCACTCCGCACTGAACTGGTCCGACCTCGATCGCCGGGCCGTAGATACGGTCCGCGTGCTGGCCATGGACGCCGTAGAGAAATCCGGCAACGGCCACCCGGGCACCGCGATGAGCCTCGCGCCCGCGGCGTACCTCCTCTTCAACCGCGTCATGCGGCACAACCCGGCCGACCCGAACTGGCCCGGCCGCGACCGGTTCGTCCTCTCCGCCGGGCACTCCAGCCTGACGCTCTACATCCAGCTGTTCCTCTCCGGCTATCCGCTGAGCCTGGACGACCTGAAGTCGTTGCGGCAGTGGGGCTCGCAGACGCCGGGGCACCCCGAGCACGGGCACACGCCGGGCGTGGAGACCACCACCGGCCCGCTCGGACAGGGTCTGGGCAACGCGGTCGGCATGGCCATGGCGGCCCGCCGCGAGCGCGGCCTGTTCGACCCCGAGGCCGAGCCCGGCGCGTCCGTCTTCGACCACGACATCTGGTGCATCGTCTCCGACGGCGACATCGAGGAGGGCATCAGCCACGAGGCCAGCGCCCTCGCCGGGCACCAGCAGCTGGGCAACCTCACGGTGATCTACGACGACAACGAGATCTCCATCGAGGACGACACCCGGATCGCGAAGAGCGAGGACGTGGCCGCCCGCTACGAGGCGTACGGCTGGCACGTGCAGACCGTCGACTGGCGCAGCGGCGACGCCGACCAGGGCGACTACCACGAGGACGCCGAGGCGCTGTACGCGGCGCTGGTGGCCGCCCGCGCGGAGACCGCCCGCCCCTCCTTCATCGCGTTGCGCACCATCATCGGCTGGCCCGCCCCCAACAAGCAGAACACCGGCAAGATCCACGGTTCGGCGCTCGGCGCCGACGAGGTGAAGGCCACCAAGCGGATCCTCGGCTTCGACCCGGAGCAGACCTTCCAGGTCGACGAGGAGGTGCTCGGCCACGCCCGCACGGTGATGGGCCGCGGCGACAAGGCCGAGCAAGAGTGGACGACCGCGTTCGACGCCTGGAAGAAGGCCAACCCGGAGCGCGCCGCGCTCTACGAGCGGCTGGCTGGCCGCGTACTCCCCGACGGCTGGACCGACGCGTTGCCGGTGTTCCCCGCGGACGCCAAGGGGGTGGCCACCCGGGCCGCGTCCGGCAAGGTGCTGGAGGCGCTCGCGCCGGTGCTCCCGGAGCTGTGGGGCGGCTCGGCCGACCTGGCCGAGAGCAACAACACCACCATGAAGGGCGAGCCGTCGTTCATCCCGGCCGCGCACGCCACCAAGGACTTCCCCGGTCACGAGTACGGCCGCACGCTGCACTTCGGCATCCGTGAGCACGCCATGGGCGCGATCCTCAACGGCATCGCCCTGCACGGCGGCACCCGCCCGTACGGCGGCACGTTCCTGGTGTTCAGCGACTACATGCGCCCGTCGGTACGGCTGGCCGCGCTGATGAAGCTGCCGGTGACGTACGTCTGGACGCACGACTCGATCGGCCTGGGCGAGGACGGCCCGACCCACCAGCCGGTGGAGCACCTGACCGCGCTGCGGGCCATCCCGGGCCTGGACGTGGTCCGTCCGGCGGACGCCAACGAGACGGTGTGGGCCTGGCGGCAGGCGCTGGAGCACACCGACCGGCCGACCGCGCTGGCGCTGAGCCGCCAGCCGCTGCCGACCCTGGACCGGGAGGTCCTGGGTGACGTGGCCGGCGTGGCCAAGGGCGGCTACGTGCTGGCCGAGGCGTCCAACGGCAAGCCCCAGGTGATCATCATCGGCACCGGCTCCGAGGTGCAGCTCGCCCTGACCGCCCGGGAGCGGCTGGAGGCCGACGGCACGCCGACCCGGGTCGTCTCGATGCCCTGCCAGGAGTGGTTCTACGAGCAGGATGAGGCGTACCGGGAGTCGGTGCTCCCGCGCGGGGTAAAGGCACGGGTGAGCGTGGAGGCGGGCATCGCGATGTCCTGGCGCGGCGTCGTCGGTGACCTGGGCGAGAGCGTCAGCATCGAGCACTACGGCGCGAGCGCCCCGCACACCGTGCTCTTCGAGCAGTTCGGGTTCACCCCCGACCGGATCGTGGCGGCGGCACACGCCTCGCTGGCCCGGGTGGGCGACATCACCGGTTTCACGACCGGCAACTGAGGGAGCGTGGACGGCATGACCGACAAGCTGAATGAGCTCACCGCCGCGGGTGTGGCGGTCTGGCTCGACGATCTTTCCCGGGTGCGGTTGAGCTCGGGCGGGCTGGACCAGCTGCGCCGCGAGAAGCACGTGGCCGGTGTCACCACCAACCCGACGATCTTCGCGAAGGCGCTGAGCGACGCCGACGAGTACAACTGGCAGCTGCGCGACCTCGCCATCCGTGGGGTGGACGTGGAAGAGGCCGTGCGGATGCTCACCACGTACGACGTACGGTGGGCCTGCGACGTGATGCGCCCGTCGTACGACGGCAGCGACGGTGTCGACGGCCGCGTCTCGATCGAGGTGGACCCGCGCAGCGCGCACGACGCGGACAAGACCGTCGCCGAGGCCAAGGCCCTGTGGTGGCTTGTCGACCGACCCAACCTCTACATCAAGATCCCGGCCACCGAGGAGGGCCTGTCGGCCATCACCGACACCCTCGCCGAGGGGATCAGCGTCAACGTGACGCTGATCTTCGGTCTGGACCGCTACTCGGCGGTCATGGAGGCGTTCCTGGCCGGTCTGGAGCAGGCCAAGGCCAACGGCCACGACCTGTCGAAGATCGGCTCCGTCGCGTCGTTCTTCGTCTCCCGGGTCGACAGCGAGGTCGACAAGCGGCTGGAGAAGATCGGCTCGGACCAGGCCAAGGCCCTGAAGGGCAAGGCCGCCGTCGCGAACGCCCAGCTGGCGTACGAGCGCTACACCGAGGTGTTCTCCTCGGACCGCTGGAAGGCGCTCGCCGTCGCCGGCGCGCACCCGCAGCGGCCGCTGTGGGCGTCCACATCGACGAAGAACCCGGACTACCGGGACGTCATCTACGTCGAGGAGCTGATCGCCCCCGGCACGGTCAACACCATGCCGGAGTCGGTCATCCACGCGTACGCCGATCACGGTGAGACGCGCGCCGACACCATCACCGGCGCCTACGACGCGGCCCGGAAGGTCTTCGCCGACCTGGAGGCGGTCGGGGTGGACATGGCCGACGTGATCGCCACCCTGGAGCGCGAGGGCGTGGAGAAGTTCGAGGCCAGCTGGCAGGAGCTGCTCGACGGGGTCCGCAAGTCCCTGGAGGCCGCCGCGAAGGGCACTGGTGCTCCGAACAAGGCCGCCAAGGGCAACGCCAACGCCGCCGAGAAGGCCGGTGGCGCATGAGTGAGCGCAGCGAGCGAATCAGCAGGCTCAGTGCCACGGTGCCTCATGACGGCACGCAGCGAAGCGGAGTGACGGCATGAGTGACCTTCTTGCTGGGCCGGTGGAGGCAGCCGCCGGGCTCTCCGTGTACGGGGCGGACGCGGTCGACAAGTCCGCGCCCGCGTCGACCCGGGACGCGCTGGTCAGGGCCGGCGTCCCGGGCAGACTGGCGGGCAAGGACGCGAGCCTGTGGGGTCCGGACGCCGAGGCCGAGGCGAAGGTCCGGCTGGGCTGGGTGGACACCCACCGGCGCAGCCGCGAGCTGCTCGTGCAGTTGGCCGAGTTGACCGCGGAGCTGGCCGACCTGGATCACGTGGTGCTCGCCGGCATGGGCGGCTCGTCGCTCGCGCCCGAGGTGATCACCCGGACGCTGGGACGCCCGCTGACCGTGCTGGACACCACCGACCCGGGCCAGGTCCGGGCGGCGCTCGGTGACCGGCTGGAGCGCACCGTCGTGGTGGTCGCCAGCAAGTCCGGGTCGACGGTGGAGACCGACAGCCACCGGCGCGCGTACTGGCAGGCGTTCCTGGACGCCGGGATGACCGAGGCGGAGGCCGGCCGGCACTTCGTCATCGTCACCGACCCGGGTTCGCCGCTGGAGGCCACCGCGGCCGAGATGGGCGCGTTCACCGTGCTCGCCGACCCGAACGTCGGCGGCCGGTACTCGGCGCTGACCGCGTTCGGTCTGGTGCCGTCGGCGCTGGCCGGGGTCGAGGTCGCGGAGCTGCTCGACCAGGCGGACGCGCTGTCCACGTCGCTCGGCGCGGACCAGAACAACCCGGCGTTGGCGCTGGGCGCCGCGCTGGGCGCCGCGGCCACGCTGGCCCGGGACAAGGTCGCCCTGGTCTCGGACGGCACCGGCATCGACGGGCTCGGTGACTGGGCCGAGCAGCTGATCGCCGAGTCGACCGGCAAGGCCGGCGTGGGCATTCTGCCGGTGGTGGTGGAGTCCCCGCAGAGCCCCGGTGCCACCGGCACGGACGTGCTGACCGTCAGCTACGGCGGCGCGCTGGCCCCCGGTGACGTGCCGGGCGGCGGCACCGCGCCGGACGTGGCCGTCAACGGCCCGCTGGGCGCGCAGTTCCTGGCCTGGGAGTACGCCACCGCGGTGGCCGGCGTGGTGCTCGGGATCGACCCGTTCAACCAGCCGAACGTCACCGAGTCCAAGGAGAACACCAACAAGATCCTGGCCTCGGGTCTGCCGGCGGAGACGCCGTCGTTCACCGAGGGCGCGATCGAGGTGTACGCCCCGCAGGGCGCACCCGGGGACCTGGCCGGTGTGCTGCGCTGGCTGCTCGACGGGCTGGGCGACGACGGTTACCTCGCGGTGATGGCGTACCTCGACCGGTTCGCCGACGCCGACGCGGCCCGGCTGCGGCCGCTGCTGGCCGAGGCGAGTGGCCGGCCGGTCACCTTCGGCTGGGGTCCCCGGTTCCTGCACTCGACCGGCCAGTACCACAAGGGTGGTCCGCAGGTGGGTAGCTTCCTCCAGGTGACCGGCGCGGTCACCGAGGACCTGGCGGTGCCGGGCAAGCCGTACACCTTCGGTGAGCTGCAGGCGGCGCAGGCCGCCGGGGACCGGCAGGCCCTCGCCGGTCGGAAGCGGCCCTTGCTGCGGTTGCACCTGACCGACCGGGCCGTCGGGGTCGCCCAACTGCTCGACGCGGCCGGCCAGCTGCGCACGTGAGGACGGACGACGTGACCCAAGGCGTGAACCCGCTGCGCGACCCGCAGGACCGCCGGTTGCCCCGGATCCCCGAGCCCTGCGCTCTGGTGATCTTCGGGGTGACCGGCGACCTGGCCCGCAAGAAGCTGCTCCCTGCGGTCTACGACCTGGCCAACCGCGGGCTGTTGCCGCCCGGCTTCGTGGTGCTCGGTTTCGCGCGCCGCGACTGGGGTGACGGCGACTTCGAGACGTTGGCCTGCGAGGCTGCCCGCAAGCACGCTCGTACCCCGTGGCGGGACGAGGTGTGGGCGCGGCTGGCCGGCAACATCAAGTTCGTCGGCGGGTCGTTCGACGACGACGCCGCCTTCGACCAGCTCGCGGCGACGCTGGACGATCTGCGCCAGACGCACGGCATCGCCGGCAACGCGGCGTTCTACTTCTCCATCCCGCCGGCCGCGTTCCCGGTGGTGCTCAAGCAGCTGGCCCGCACCGGGATGGCCGACAACGACAAGTCCGGCGGTTGGCGTCGGGTCGTGGTGGAGAAGCCGTTCGGCAACGACCTGCCCTCGGCAAAGGCGCTCAACGACCTCGTCGACGACGTGTTCACCCGGGAGGACGTCTTCCGGATCGACCACTACCTGGGTAAGGAAACGGTTCAGAACATCCTCGCCCTGCGGTTCGCCAACAACCTGTTCGAGCCGCTGTGGAACTCCAAGTACGTCGACTCGGTGCAGATCACCATGGCCGAGGATGTCGGCATCGGCAGCCGCGCCGGCTTCTACGACACGGTCGGCACCGCCCGCGACGTCCTGCAGAACCACCTCCTCCAGCTCCTCGCCCTGGTCGCGATGGAGGAGCCGACCAGCTTCGACGCCGACGAGATCCGGGCCGAGAAGCTGAAGGTGCTCAAGGCCATCACCCTGCCCAAGGACGTCGCCCGGGACACCGTCCGCGGCCAGTACCTGCCCGGCTGGGTGGGCGGCGAGCGCGCGGTCGGCTACCGGGAGGAGCAGGACGTACCCCCCGACTCCAAGACGGAGACGTACGTGGCGGTGCGCCTCGGCATCCAGAACCGCCGCTGGGCGGAGGTGCCGTTCTACATCCGGGCCGGCAAGCGACTCCCCCGGCGGGTCACCGAGGTCGCCATCATCTTCAAGAAGGCGCCGCACCTGCCGTTCAACGACGCCGACATGGAGTCGTTGGGCAACAACCAGCTGGTCATCCGGGTGCAGCCGGACGAGGGCGTGGTGCTCAAGTTCGGCTCGAAGGTGCCGGGCACGACCATGGAGGTCCGCGACATCGCGATGGACTTCCAGTACGGCGAGGCGTTCACCGAGTCCAGTCCCGAGGCGTACGAGCGGCTGGTCCTGGACGTGCTGATCGGCGACCGGACCCTGTTCCCGGACGCGGCCGAGGTCGAGCAGAGCTGGCAGGCGATCGACCCGCTGGAGCACGCCTGGGCGGGCACCGAGCCGGAGCCGTACCGGGCCGGCGAGTGGGGCCCACGGGCCGCCGACGAGATGCTGGCCCGCGAGGGCCGCGCCTGGAGACGAGCATGATCGGGCTGTGGGACACCACCGGCAACGAGGTGGTCAAGGCGCTCGCCGCTGAGCGGCGCAGCGCCGGCGGGGTGGCCAGCGGCATGGCTCTCACCCTCATCGTGGTGGTGGACGAGAAGCGGGTCCGGGAGGCGGAGGCCGCGGCGACGATCGCCGCCGCCGCGCACCCGTGCCGGCTCCTGGTGGTGGTGCGCTCGGAGATCGAGCGGGACCGCAACCGACTGGACGCGGAGATCGTGGTGGGTGGCCGGCTCGGCCCGTGCGAGGCGGTGGTCACCCGGATGTACGGCCGGCTGGCCCTGCACGCCGAGTCGGTCGTCATGCCGCTGCTCGTTCCGGACGTACCGGTGGTCACCTGGTGGCACGGCGAGCCGCCGGCGGAGATCGCCACCGACTTCCTCGGGGTGGTGGCCGACCGGAGGATCACCGACTCCGCGCAGGCCGCCGACCCGGTGGAGGCGCTGCGGCAGCGTGCCCGGGACTACGCCCCGGGCGACACCGACCTGGCATGGACCCGGATCACCCCGTGGCGCACCCTGGTCGCCGGGGCGTTCGACACCACAAGCGCCCAGGTCACCGAGGCGACCATCGTCGCGCCACCCACCGACCCGACGGCGGCGCTGATGGCCGGTTGGCTGTCCAGCCGGCTCGGTATCAACCCCCGCCGGGTGGACAGCAACGAGTTCCCTCGGATGCGGGAGGTGCAGCTCAGCTGCGCCAACGGCGACCAGCTGACGCTGACCCGCGAGGACAGCATGGCGGTGTTCCGGCGGACCGGCCAGGACGACCGGGCCCTGCCGCTGGTGCGCCGCCCGCTCGGCGACGAGCTGGCCGAGGAGCTGCGCCGGCTGGACGCCGACCAGGTGTACGCGGAGGCGCTGGGCGCGACGGTCGGGCTACGCGGCCTGGAGCAGCGCCCCGCGCAGCGGGTGCACGTCTGGAAGGATCCGGCCACCGCGCAGCGCGCCGAGGCCGGGGTCACCGCGCATACCGGCACGAGCGGCGAGGGCTGAGCCCAGCCGGGGCACGACGTCAGGCAGGGCCGGTACGCACCGGCCCTGCCCCGCAATCTCCGGGGTTTCCGCCCCACCACCTCGGGCACACCGCCCCGGGGCACGACAGCGACCGCACCGCGGTCGGGAAACGAAGGCGCAACCATGAGTGAGGCGAGTGTCGCCGTCCACGCCGACGCCGACCTGCTGGCGCAGGCCGTGGCGGCCCGGTTGCTGGTGAAGCTGCTCGACGCCCAGGCCGACCGGGGGGAAGCCTCGGTGGTGCTCACCGGCGGGCGGGTCGCCGCGGCCGTGTACCTGGCGGTGGCGAACCTGCCGGCCCGCGACGCGGTGGACTGGTCCCGGGTCGACGTGTGGTGGGGCGACGAACGGTTCCTGCCCGCCGGTGATCCGGACCGCAACGAGACCCAGGCCCGCGCCGCCCTGCTGGACGTGGTGCCGCTGGACCCGGCCCGGGTGCACCCGATGCCGGCCTCGGACGGCCCGGCCGGCAACGACCCCGAGGCGGCGGCTGCCACGTACGCGGAGGAGTTGGCCCGCGCCGCCCGTCCCGGGCACGCCACTCTGCCGCACTTCGACGTGCTGATGCTGGGCGTCGGCGAGGACGGCCACGTGGCCTCGGTCTTCCCCGAGCACCCGGTCGGCTACGAGACCCGGCCGGTCAGCGCGGTGCGGGGCAGCCCCAAGCCGCCGCCGACGCGGACCACGCTCACCCTGCCGGCGATCAACACGGCCGAGGAGGTCTGGTTGGTGGCCGCCGGGGCCGACAAGGCTCGCGCGGTGGGCATGGCGTTGGCCGGCGCCGGGCCGGTGCAGTTGCCGGCGGCCGGCGTGCACGGCGTGCACCGCACCCGCTGGCTGCTGGACCGGGCGGCGGCAGCTGACGTACCGGCGAAGCTGCGCAGCCTGCGCTGAGCGCGGCTCCGCTACTCGCCGCGCCGGCGACGCAGAGCGGCGAGCGCCTCGTTCAGCAGGGCCTCGCCCTCCTCGGCGGTGCGCCGCTCCTTCACGTACGCCAGATGGCTCTTGTACGGTTCGGCGCGGACCCGGCCCGGCGGGTTCTGGGCGTCCCGGCCGGCGGGCAGGCCGCAGCGGGGGCAGTCCCACAGGGGTGGCGGCTCGACGTCCGCGGCGATCCGGATGTCGACCCGGTGGTCGTTACGGCACCAGTAGGTGACGTCCTGTCGGGGGGCGGGTTGGTGCCGCTCGTCCGGGCGCATGGGTGCGGACCCGACCCGGGCTCCCCGGATAACGTTGCCACTCGGCACGGCTGCTCGCTCCTGTCGTCGGAGGGGACCCGCCGTCTTCGGGGGTTGAGCGGCGGGCGACGCGGTGCAGCGGAGAAAAGCCTGCGCGCGGCCCGTCGGGTGACGAACCGCGCGCAGATTGTACGACTTACTGAGCCTGCTCAGGCGCCGCTGTTCATCTGGAGGCGCAGCCAGAGCCCGAGCCCGATGATCGCGGCAAACCAGACGACGCTCACCAGAACGGTGTAGCGGTCCAGGTTCTTCTCCGCGACCGAGGAGCCGGCGAGGCTGGAGCTGACGCCACCGCCGAACATGCTCGACAGACCGCCGCCCTTGCCGCGGTGCAGCAGGATCAGCATGGTGAGCAGAATGCTCGTGATGACCAGCAACACGATCAACGTGTATGCGAACCAGATCGGCATGGCTTGGGTCAGTTCCTCTCGTAGCGATCCTCGCCCGGTCTGATCGGGCACGGCGGCACCGACCGGCGGACGGGCGGTGTCCAGGATACCGAGCGATCAGCGGGCGAGGTGCTCCGGGAACCGGCAGATCTGAGCGAATTCCTCCGCGTCCAGGCTGGCGCCCCCCACCAGGCCCCCGTCCACGTCCGGTTGGGCCATGATCGAGGCGACGTTGGACGCCTTGACCGAGCCGCCGTAGAGGACCCGAACCTGGTCGGCGGTCTCCTGGCCGAAGCGCTCCGCCAGCCGCTGCCGCACCGCCCCACAGACCTCCTGGGCGTCGTCCGGGGTCGCGGTCTTGCCCGTGCCGATCGCCCAGACCGGCTCGTACGCGATCACGACCTGCCGCACCTGCTCGGGGGTGAGCCCGGCGAGGCCCCCGTCGAGCTGGTCGGAGCAGTGCGCCACGTGGGTGCCCTGCTCGCGCACGTCGAGCCCCTCCCCCACGCACAGGATCGGGGTCAGGCCGTGCGTGAGCGCCGCCTTCACCTTCGCGTTGACCAGCGCGTCGTCCTCGTGGTGGTAGGCCCGCCGCTCGGAGTGCCCGACCACCACGTAGGTGCAGCCGAGCTTGGCCAGCATCGGCCCGGAGATGTCCCCGGTGTACGCGCCCGCCGTGTGCGGGGAGAGGTCCTGCCCGCCGTAGCCGATCAGCAGCTTGTCGCCGTCCACCGCGGTCTGCACGGTCCGCAGGGCGGTGAAGGGCGGCAGCACGACCGTCTCGACCTCGGTGAGCTGCTTCTCGGTGAGGCTGGCCGCCAGCTTCTGCACCAGCAGGTTGGCCTCAAGGTGGTTGAGGTTCATCTTCCAGTTGCCGGCCATCAACGGCCGGCGGGTGGTGCTCGACATTCAGTTCTCCAGGGCCGCGATGCCGGGGAGGGTCTTGCCCTCGAGGTATTCCAGGGAGGCGCCACCACCGGTGGAGATGTGCCCGAACGACGACTCGTCCAGCCCCAGGGCACGGACCGCCGCTGCGCTGTCACCGCCGCCGACGACGCTGAACGCGTCGGCCTTGGTGATCGCCTCGGCGACCCCCCGGGTGCCCGCCGCGAAGGCCGGCATCTCGAACACGCCCATCGGGCCGTTCCAGAAGATCGTCTTCGCCTGGGACAGCGCGGCGGCGAAGCCGGCAACCGTCTCCGGGCCGATGTCCAGACCCAGCCGGTGACTCGGAATGCCGTCGACCCGGACCGTGTCATGCGCCGCGTCCGGGGCGAACGCGTCCGCGACCACCACGTCGACCGGGAGCATGATCTTGCCGCCGGACCGCTCCAGCAGGTTGCGGCAGGTCTCGACCATGTCCTTCTCCAGCAACGAGGTGCCCACCTCCAGGCCCTGGGCCTTGAGGAAGGTGAAGCACATCCCGCCACCGATGAGCAGCCGGTCGACAGTGGGCAGCAGAGCCTCGATCACGGCGAGCTTGTCGGACACCTTCGACCCACCGAGCACCACCACGTACGGGCGCTCCGGGTCACCGGTGAGCTTGGAGAGGACCTCGACCTCACGCAGCACCAGCCGGCCCGCGACGTGCGGCAACCGGGCCGGCACGTCGAAGACGCTGGCGTGCTTGCGGTGCACGGCACCGAACGCGTCGTCCACGTACGCGTCGCCGAACGACGCGAGCTGGTCGGCGAAGGCACCCCGCTCGGCGTCGTCCTTGCTGGTCTCACCGGCGTTGAAACGCAGGTTCTCCAGCAGGGCGACCTGGCCGTCGGCCAGGTCCGCGACGGTGGAGCGGGCGGAGTCACCGACGGTGTCGGTGGCGAAGTGCACCGGCGCGCCGAGCAGCTCACCGAGCCGCCCGGCGACCGGGCCCAGGCTGAACTGCGGGTCCGGAGCGCCCTTCGGGCGGCCCAGGTGCGAACAGACGACCACCTTCGCGCCGGCCTCGACCAGCGCGCCGAGGGTCGGCAGCACCGCGCGGATGCGCCCATCGTCAGTGATCGCGCCGGTCTGCTTGTCGAGCGGGACGTTCAGGTCGGCGCGCACCAGCACGCGCCGACCCGACACCCCCTCGGCGAGCAGGTCGTCGAGGGTCCGGATGCTCACAGCGACGAACCGACCAGCTTGACGAGGTCAACGAGCCGGTTGGAGTAGCCCCACTCGTTGTCGTACCAGCCGACGACCTTGACCTGGTTGCCGACGACCTTGGTCAGCGGCGCGTCGAAGATGCACGACGCCGGGTCGGTCACGATGTCGGTGGAGACGATCGGGTCCTCGTTGTAGACCAGGATGCCCTTGAGCGGGCCGTCCGCGGCGGCCTTCAGCGCGGCGTTGACCTCGTCCACGGTGGTCTCACGACCCACGTTGACGGTGAGGTCGGTGACCGAACCGGTCGGGATCGGCACCCGCAGTGCGTACCCGTCGAGCTTGCCCTTGAGGTCCGGCAGGACCAGGCCGATCGCCTTGGCGGCGCCGGTCGAGGTCGGCACGATGTTCAGCGCGGCGGCGCGGGCCCGACGCAGGTCCGAGTGCGGCGCGTCCTGGAGGTTCTGGTCCTGGGTGTACGCGTGGATCGTCGTCATCAGACCGTGCTGGATGCCGAACGTGTCGTGCAGGACCTTCGCCATCGGGGCGAGGCAGTTGGTGGTGCACGAGGCGTTGGAGATGATGGTGTGCTTCGCCGGGTCGTAGGTGTCGTGGTTGACACCCATGACGACGGTGACGTCCTCGTTCTTCGCCGGAGCGGAGATGATGACCTTCTTGGCCCCGCCGTCGATGTGCGCCCTCGCCTTGGTGCCATCGGTGAAGAAGCCGGTCGACTCGATGACGACGTCGGCGCCGACCTCGCCCCACGGCAGCTTCGACGGGTCCTTCTCGGCGTACGCCTTGATGGTCTTGCCACCGACAGTGATCTCGTCGGCGGTGGCCTTGACCTCGTACGGCAGGCGACCGAGGATGCTGTCGTACTTGATCAGGTGGGCGAGCGTGCCGTTGTCGGTCAGGTCGTTCACCGCCACGACCTCGACGTCGGCGTCAGACGCCAGCACTGCCCGGAAGAAGTTACGGCCGATTCGGCCGAAGCCGTTGATGCCAACCCGGATGGTCACAGGTCCCATCTCCTCGCGTTCTGGTCCGCCGGCTTCAGACAACGGGCCGGCGGGAATGGTGTGCGCCGACCGTTGGAGCCGGCCGTCGACGGTTCATCTCGGCCACCCCGCCGCGCGGTCTGAGGACCTGACCGCCCGAGGCGGTGGGCACGACGAGAGGTGCCGGGTGTCGGCCCCCTTGCCGTACTCAGCGACCTTATCCGAGCGCGCGAGACCACGCTGCGCCGGGTCGCGCTCCCGGGCGCACCGTGCGGCCCCACCGTCCTATCAGACCACGAGCATGTCGGGCGTGACGGCCGCTTCGGTATCCGGGATGCCAAGGTCGCGGGCCCGCTTGTCGGCCAGCGCCAGGAGCCGGCGGATCCGCCCCGCGATGGCGTCCTTGGTCAGCGGGGGGTCGGCCAGCGCGCCCAACTCCTCCAGCGACGCCTGCCGGTGCTCCAGGCGCAACCGCCCGGCGTCGGTCAGGTGGTTGGGCGCCTCGTCGGCGAGGATCTCCAGCGCGCGGGTGACCCGGGCGGCGGCGGCCACCGCAGCCCGCGCCGAACGGCGCAGGTTGGCGTCGTCGAAGTTGGCGAGCCGGTTGGCGGTGGCCCGCACCTCGCGGCGTACCCGGCGCTCCTCCCAGGCCAGCACGCTGGAGTGCGCGCCGATCCGGGTGAGCAGCGCGGCGATCGCGTCCCCGTCCTTGACGACCACCCGGTCCACCCCGCGTACCTCGCGGTTCTTCGCGGTGATGCCGATCCGGCGGGCCGCGCCGACCAGCGCCAACGCCGACTCCGGCCCCGGGCAGGTGATCTCCAGCGCGCTGGACCGGCCGGGCTCGGTGAGCGAGCCGTGCGCCATGAACGCGCCCCGCCACGCGGAGACCGCGCAGCAGACGTTCGCCGCCACCACGTGCGGGGGCAGCCCGCGCACCGGGCGGCCCCGCACGTCGAGCAGACCGGTCTGCCGCGCCAGGGCCTCGCCGTCCTTGACCACCCGCACGATGAAGTGGCTGCCCTTGCGCAGCCCACCGGAGGCCAGCACGTGGATCTCACTGGGGTAGCCGTAAACCTCGGCGATCTCCCGGCGCAGCCGCCGGGCAACCGCCCCGGTGTCCAGTTCAGCCTCCACCACCACACGGCCGGAGACGATGTGCAGCCCGCCGGCGAAGCGCAGCAGCGCGGCCATCTCCGCCCGCCGGCAGCAGGGCTTGGGCACGTCGACCCGACTCAGCTCGTCCTTGACCGCGGCCGTCATCGCCATTGTGCGTCCCCTCACGGACCTGTTCCGGCGTGTCGCCGGAGATTACGTACGTGTCTAACGATCGGCGCCCAGGACAGGCACCAGCGCGGCGCCCAGGGCAGCCGGATCATGGCGGGGAGTCCCGTCGACAATGGCGACGGGGGCGAGGACCAGGCGGGCACCCAGCGATTCTGCCGCACGTTCGACCGGTTCGGGGTCACCCACCGCCTTGGCATCGGCGAGCACGAGATCCACCTTCAGCTCGGGCAGGTACCAGTGCAGCGCCGCGAGATGGTCGGCGACGGAGAGCCCGAGGGTCTCCTTCTCCGCGGCCAGGTTCAGCGTGACCAGCCGCCGGGCCGAGCTGGACACGATCGCGTCGGCCAACTGCGGTACCAGCAGGTGCGGAAGCACACTCGTGTACCAGCTGCCCGGCCCGAAGATCAACCAGTCGGCTGCCCGGATCGCCTCGATGGCCTCGGCGCAGGCCGGTGGGGCGCTCGGGGTGAGGCGCAGCGACTCGACCCGCCCGGTGGTCACGGCCACCTGGTGCTGGCCACTCACCGTGCGCACCTCGTCGGGGGCGGCCGGGTCAACGCCGCGTACCCGCGCCTCGATCCCGACCGGTTGGCGCGACATCGGCAACACCCGGCCCACCGCGCCGAGCATCGCGCCGGCGTGCTCCAGCGCGGCAACCGGGTCGCCGAGCAGCTCCATCAGGCCGCAGAGCACCAGGTTGCCCACCGCGTGCCCGGTCAGACCGTCGGTCCCGGCCGCCGCCCGGTCGGTGCCGGCCCGTACTCCGTCGGTCTCAGCTGCCGCCCCGTCGGTGCCGCGCGG
This sequence comes from Micromonospora sp. NPDC005220, assembly GCF_040607895.1. Taxonomy (NCBI): domain Bacteria; kingdom Bacillati; phylum Actinomycetota; class Actinomycetes; order Micromonosporales; family Micromonosporaceae; genus Micromonospora; species Micromonospora sp. NPDC005220. The sequence goes on along the minus strand of NZ_JBEXHP010000051.1, from coordinate 15,547 downwards.
GGCCGCGCCGTGCCGGTCCGGGTCGTCGCCCGCCGCCGGGCCCGGGTCGGTCGCCCCGGATCGGGGTACGCCCACCGGTACGGCGGCGAAGCGGTGCTGAAACAGCCCGGCGCTGCGCCGGGTGGCCGGGTGATCCCCGGCCAACGCCACCAGCGCCTGGCGCAGATCTCCCGGTGGCAGGCCACCCCGCTCGGCCCGCAGCCGACCACTGGAGCCGCCGTCGTCACCCACCGTCACCACCGCGGTGATGTCGAGGTCGAGTTCCGGGGCGCAGTGGCGCAGCGCCCGCAACGAGGCGGACAGCCCGTGCCCGCCGCCGAACGCCACCACCCGCCGGGCCGTCATTCCCGCCCCAGGTCGCGGTGCTGGGCGTTCGCCGCCAGCCCGGAGTGACGCAGTCGGCTGGCCAACTCCTCGGCGATGGCCACGCTGCGGTGCTTCCCACCGGTGCAGCCCACAGCGACCGTGAGGTACCGCTTGCCCTCCCGCTCGAAGCCGGTCGTGGTGGCGTTGACCAGGTCGGCGTACGCGGCCACGAAGGCGTCCGCACCCTCCTGACCCAGCACGTACGCGCTGACCGCCTCCTCCCGCCCGGTGTGCTCCCGCAGCTCCGGCACCCAGTACGGATTGGGCAGGAAGCGGGCGTCCAACACGAAATCGGCGTCCGGCGGCAGGCCGTACTTGAAGCCGAACGACAGCACGGTGAGCCGCAGCCGGCGGGCGTCCTCGCCGCCGAACAGCTCCTCGATACGCCGCCGAAGCTGGTTGACGTTCAGGTGGCTGGTGTCGATGATCACGTCGGCCTGGTCGCGGGCCTCCTCCAGCAGGCCGCGCTCCACGGCGATGCCGTCGGCCAGCCGCCCGTCACCCTGCAACGGGTGCGAACGCCGAACGCTCTCGAACCGCCGGATCAGCACCTCGTCGTCGGCGTCGACGAAGACCACCTGGGGCGAGAACCCGCGCTCCTTGAGCTCCCGGATCGCCCCGGCCAGGTCGGTGGAGAAGGCCCGCGACCGCACGTCCAGCACCATCGCGGTACGCCGAGCCGCGCCACCCGCCTTGAACGCCAGCTCGGCCATGTCCAACATCAGGGCCTGCGGCAGGTTGTCCACGACGTAGTAGCCGACGTTCTCCAACGCCCGGGCGACAGTGCTGCGGCCACCCCCGGAGAGGCCGGTGACCACCACGAGGGTGGTCTCCGACTCGGCCGCCACCTGCTCGTCATCGGCATCCGGGCCGTCGATCCGGTCACCGGCTGTGCGCGCCTCGCTCACCCGTACCCCCAAGCCGTGGCGCCGCGGCCGCCCTCGGCCGCGATTGGTCAATCAGCGACTCTATCCCGCCGCCCGGGACAGGTCGGGTACCCGGGCCGGTCGGAGGCCGGCGGGGCGGCCGCCGGTCGCCCTCCCGAGCTGACCGCGCGCTCGGCCGGCGTACCCGCCCCCGGGCACGCCCGTCGAGAAAGGCACCCGTGGATTCCGTGCAGCGGAATTGGGCGCGACAACCCCCAGACAAGAGATCTTGGAATCAATCGGCCCCTGCGCGGGCGGATTCCTTCCAAGATCTCTCGTGTGGGTGTTGCCGGGGACCTCGCGGTTGCGGGGTCAGGCGCGCGGGTCGCGCCGCAGGGCCGTCACGAACGACGACCAAGCGGCCCGGCCGAAGACGAGCGTCGCCCCGCCCGGGTCCGTGGAGTCGCGGACCGCCAGCCCGTCCGAGAGTACGGCCACCTCGACGCAGTTCGAATCGTTCGCGCCGCTACGGCTGCTCTTGTGCCAGGAAACCCGTGCAAGCTCCGCATGGGTCATCGGCAGCGCTCCAAGGTCTCGGATTCAGTCCGGAACCTCGGCAGCGATCCGCGCAAGAAGGTCCGCAGACCGGTCAGGGTCGAGTGCTTTGGCCCGGAGGTGGTCGAACATGAGTCTATATCGGGCGACCTGCCGATCCTCCTCCAGCAACAGGGTGCTGGAGTCGTTGCTGAGGTACACCACGGCCGGGTCAAGCACCGGGTCGGCGTAGTCCAGCAGGGTGAAGGCTCCGGCCATCGCGGCGTGCGCCCCGGCGGAGAACGGCAGGACCTGGATCTCGACCGAGGGCATGGCGCACGCTTCGATCAGGCGGGTGAGCTGCGCGTGCATGACCTTCGGTCCGCCGACCACCCGTCGGACCGCCGCCTCATCCAACACTGCCCACAACGATGGCGGCAGGTCACGGGACAGCAGGGCCTTGCGGGCGAGCCTCGCCGCCACAACTCGGTCGGTCTCGTCCTGATCGGCGGTGCTGCGGCCCGCTCTGACGATCGCGCGGACGTACTCCTCCGTCTGCAACAGGCCGGGAACGTACAGACACTCGAACGCGCTGATCGAACTCGCCTCCGCCTCGAAGCCGACGAAGTCGTCCGGCAGCACGTCGCCGTACGCGCTCCACCACCCCTTCTGGCGCGACTGCCGGAGTAACGCGGTCAGCGACTCTCGCTCGTCCCCTGATGCGTCGTAGAGGTCGAGCAACGGAGGCAGGTCCTTGGGCATCACCCGCGAGTGCCCGAGTTCGAAGCGGATGACCTTGGTGCGGTGCCAGCCGAGGATCTTGGCTACCTCCTCGGCGGTGTGCCCGGTGCGGTCCCGCAGCCGGCGCAACTCGCGCCGCAGCCGGCGGGCCCTGATCGTCGGACTGGGCACCTGCGCCATCGCCACATCCATCTCCACTCTGAGTGATTGATTCTTGCCTAGGAGCGAGCACGGATCAAGCATCTGTTCCCGAAAAATAGCGACGTTGCATTTTTTGCGCGCCTGGTCCAGGCTTTGGTGAGCATCCGCTACGGAGAGGCAGGGAATCGTGACGGAAAAGCGATCGTCTCGTTGGGAGCGGGAGCCACGGCGACCCCGTGACGTCCAGGACGACCTGACCGCTCTGCTCGACCGGGCCGACGTGTCCGAGCGGGTCCGGGCCGCCATCGCGTTCGCGTTGGCGAAGCCGGAGGCTCTGTCGTCGTACCTCATCTCTCTGGATCCGGCGGAGCGCGAGCGGCCGGCGGGCCGGCGCTGGACGCTGCACCTGTCCTACCTGGCGACCGACCTGATGGAGGCCCGCGACCAGGCCGTCGTCTACACGGAGGGGTTGACGACCCTGCGTCCCGAGGTGGCCGCCGAGGCCGCGCTGCTGTCCCGGGCCGACACCTGGCACCACGTCGAGCCGGTCTTCTGCGGCCGGAGCGGCCCCGACAACGAAGTCTGCATGGACGTCAACGGACACCCCGGCTTCCACAGCGCGGCCGGAATCGGCGGGCTCTGCTGGGGCGACGGAGACGGCGCGACGGGGCAGTAACGGTCGCGGTGGGGTGGACGCGCCGGGGCGGCGTGGGGACGATGCTGTCGGCGTCGGCTCGTAGACTCCCCGGATGGCTTCTCCCACCGACCTGCGTACCGCCTCCGGCGCCCTGGACGTGCTGGGCCGGGTCTTCGGCTACAACGCGTTCCGTGGCTTCCAGCAGGACGTGATCGACCACGTGGTCGCCGGCGGCGACGCGCTGGTGTTGATGCCCACCGGTGGCGGCAAGTCCCTGTGCTACCAGATCCCCGCCCTGGTCCGCGACGGGGTCGCTGTCGTCGTGTCGCCGCTGATCGCGCTCATGCAGGACCAGGTGGACGCCCTCACCGCGGTCGGCGTACGCGCCGGTTTCCTCAACTCGACCCAGACCCTGGACGCCCGGCGGCGGGTGGAGGCCGCCTTCGTCGCCGGCGAGCTGGACCTGCTCTACCTGGCCCCGGAGGCGCTCGGCGTCCGGTCCACCCTCGCCCTGCTGGACCGGGGGCGCATCTCCCTGTTCGCGATCGACGAGGCGCACTGCGTGTCCCAGTGGGGGCACGACTTCCGCCCCGACTATCTCGCGCTGTCGATGCTGCACGAACGCTGGCCGCAGGTGCCCCGCATCGCCCTGACCGCCACCGCGACCAGCGCCACCCGCACCGAGATCGCGACCCGGCTCAAGCTCGACGACGCCCGGCACTTCGTGGCCAGCTTCGACCGGCCCAACATCCAGTACCGGATCGTGCCCAAGCGGGAGCCCCGCAAGCAGTTGCTGACCCTGCTGCGCGACGAGCACCCCGGCGACGCCGGCATCGTCTACTGCCTGTCCCGGGCCTCGGTCGACAAGACGGCGGAGTTCCTCACCGCCAACGGGGTCGCCGCGCTGCCGTACCACGCCGGCCTGGACGCCGGCACCCGCGCCGCCAACCAGCAGCGCTTCCTGCGCGAGGACGGCCTGGTCATGGTGGCCACCATCGCCTTCGGCATGGGCATCGACAAGCCCGACGTACGCTTCGTCGCCCACCTCGACCTGCCCAAATCCGTCGAGGGCTACTACCAGGAAACCGGCCGCGCCGGCCGTGACGGCCTGCCGTCCACCGCCTGGCTGGCGTACGGGCTCCAGGACGTCGTCCAGCAGCGCAAGATGATCGAAACGTCCGACGGAGACCTCGCCCACCGCCGCAACCTGGCCGCGCACCTGGACGCGATGCTCGCCCTCTGCGAGACGGTGCGCTGCCGTCGGGTCCAACTGCTCGAATACTTCGGCGAGACGACGACGGCCGCCTGCGGCAACTGCGACACCTGCCTCACCCCACCGGAGTCCTGGGACGGCACCGTCGCCGCCCAGAAGCTGCTCTCCACCGTCTTCCGCCTCGACCGCGAACGCAACCAGCGCTTCGGCGCCGGGCACTGCATCGACATCCTGCTCGGCAAGCAGACCGACAAGATCAGCCAGTACGGTCACGACTCGCTGACCGTCTTCGGCATCGGCGCCGAGCTCAGTGAGGCCGAGTGGCGGGGCGTGGTCCGGCAACTGCTCGCCGAAGGGCTGCTCGCCGTGGAGGGCGACTACGGCACGCTGGCGCTGACCGAGGCCAGCGCCGACGTCCTCGGCCGCCGCCGTACGGTCACCATGCGCCGCGAGCCGGAGAAGCCGGCGTCGAGCCGCTCATCGAAGCCGCGCGGCGCATCCACCGTCGTGGCCGAGCTGACCCCGGCCGCCGCGTCGCTGTTCGAGCGGCTACGCGGCTGGCGGGCGACCACCGCCAAGGAGCAGGGCGTCCCGGCGTACGTGATCTTCCACGACGCCACGCTGCGACAGATCGCCAGCGACGCGCCCAGCACACTGGCCGACCTGTCCCGGGTCAGCGGGGTCGGCGAGAACAAACTCGCCAAGTACGGCGAGCAGATCCTGGCCGTCCTCGCCACCGACTGACGGCACGCCGAAGGGCCGGGCCCCGTGGTGGGGTCCGGCCCTGTCGGTTCGTGCTGTGCGGGTGGTGCTCAGCTGGTGGCGTAGCCGCGGGTGGCGATCCAGTCGGCGAGGTGCTCGACGGTGACCTCGTAGGAGGCGGTGTTCGGGTCGGCGGAGTCGGCGATCTTCACCACGTTCCCGCCGTCGCGGTAACCGACGACGCTGATGTAGTGCCCGCCCTCGAAGGAGTGGATACCACCGTCGGTGTCCGTGGTGGTGCCGGCGATGTTCGCGACCACGGCCCGGCCGTCGTCGACCGTCTTCACCACGTCGGCGCGCAGCTTGTCGGTCTGGGTGCCGTCAGCGTTCGGGCTGGAGATTTCGACGGAGTGGTAGGCGTCGGCCTTACCGGTCTCCTTGTTCAGCACCGGGGTGATGTCGTTGATCGAGTTGGTGCCGGCCTCGGTGGTGCCCATCTCCTTGGCCATGGCGTCGACGCTGATGTCCTTGCCCTGCACGGACAGGGCGTTACGGGCGGCGGCGGGGCCGCAGTAGTAGAAGTTCGGCTGCGCCTCGTAGCGCACACCCAACTGACGCTCACCGTGGTCCTTGCGGTCGGTCTGCGCCTGCGACGCCGGCTTGCTGGTGTTCGGGGCGGCGAAGGCGGTGGTGACGGGGCCGGCGATGGCGCCGCCGGTGAAGGCGAGACCAGCAGCGGTCAGGGCGGTCTTACGGATCAGATCGGTACGCATGATGGCGTGCTCCTCTGCCTGTCGGGGGTGCCGCACATCAGACCCGGGGGTGGGTGGTGGTGCGGGGAAGTTCGTGCGGTGGTGGTGCCCGGCGACCCGCTGAGAGGGTCGGCGTCGGGACGGGGTGTAACGGTTCGCGGCGGCGGATCATTCCGCCAGCCCAGGGGGCGGCTGGTTCCGAAAGCCCCGGGGGGCGGCTGGTTCCGCCTGCCTGCGGGTCGGCCGGTGGTGGTGCTCGGCCGTGCGGGGGATGTAACCGGGGTGGCCCGTCGGGTGTTCCCGGCGAGGCCCGCGCCCCACGACCTGGACAGTCGCGGTGGCGTGCCAGGTATAACGACCCCGCCCGGCCCACGATTCCGCCCCCGGGGTGGCCCCGACCACCCGACACCCCCGGCCAAACCCGACAATCCGCTCGCCCCGCCGACCTGACGACCGGACACCACGGCCAACACGGCGTGATCGACTCGGGTTCCTGGAAGTCGCGGTGTCCGGGTGCCGGGGATACCCCGACTTCATGAAAACCGAGTCGATCAAGACCTTTGTCCGGTTGACGCCGCCTTGCGCAGATCTCGACCAACCTCCACCGGCCAACGAAGCACCACGCCCGCCCAAGATCGTGCTCGATCCAGGAAAGAGGCCCCTCCCCACGCGGAGGAGGCCACTACAACAAGGATCGAGCACGATCATGCGGGCGGTAACCGCCCAGCGTCAGACAAAACGACCGCAGTCAGCGTGAACAGGCGAGCCGGGCCGAGCGAGGACAGCGCTCAGGCGTTGGGCTTCGCCTCCGCGCCGTCGGCGGCCTTGGAGTCCTTGTCGAGGGCGGCCAGGATCGCCTCGGCGGTGCGCCGGCCCACCCCCGGCACCTCGGTGATCTCTTCGACCGTTGCGGCCGAAAGTCGCTTGAGCGAGCCGAAGTGCCGCAGCAGCGCCTTGCGCCGCACCTCACCCAGGCCGGGGACGTGGTCCAGCGCCGACTCGGTCATCCGCTTGGAGCGGCGCTGCCGATGGAAGGTGATAGCGAACCGGTGGGCCTCGTCGCGCACCCGTTGCAGCAGGTAGAGCCCCTCCGAGGTGCGCGGCAGGATGACCGGGAACTCGTCGTCCGGGAGCCACACCTCCTCCAGCCGCTTGGCCAGCCCGCACAGGGCCACGTCGTCGATGCCCAGGTCGGCGAGTGCCTGCGCGGCGGCCGCTACCTGTGGGGCGCCGCCGTCGACGACCACCAACTGTGGCGGGTACGCGAATTTTCGTGGTCGGCCGGTGGTCGGGTCGATCAGGATGCCGATCTGTGGATCCGTGGCGCCTCCGGGCGCGGCCGGGTCGTCGGCGGACTCCACGCCCACCTCGCCCGTCTCGGCCCTGGCGTCCAAGTAGCGGGCGAAGCGACGGCGGAGCACCTCGGACATCGCGGAGAGGTCGTCGGTCGCGCCCCGGACGATGAACCGCCGGTATTCGCTCTTGCGGGGCAGCCCGTCCTCGAAGACCACCATGCTGGCGACCACGTCGGTGCCCTGGATCTGGGAGATGTCGAAACATTCGATGCGCAGCGGTGAGGTGCTCATGCCCAGCGCTTCGCTGATCTCGTCCAGGGCCTTGCCCCGGGTGGTCAGGTCACCGGAACGCTTGAGCTTGTGCCGGGCCAGCGCGTCCTTGGCGTTGCGCTCCACCGTCTCCATCAGTGAGCGCTTGTCGCCACGCTGCGGCACCCGCAGCGACACCCGACTGCCCCGGTGGTTGGAGAGCCATGCGGCGAGGGCGTCGGCGTCCGCGGGCAGTTCGGGGACCAGCAGTTCGCGAGGGACGTCGGCCTCACCGTGCTCGCCGCCGTACACCTGGGTGCAGAAGTGGTGTACCAGGTCGCCGGTGGTCAGGTCCTCGGTCTTCTCCACCACCCAGCCGCGCTGGCCGCGGACCCGGCCGTCGCGGACGTGAAAGACCTGGACGGCCGCCTCGAGCGGGTCGTCGGCGAACGCGACGACGTCCGCGTCGGTGCCGTCACCGAGCACCACGGTCTGCTTCTCCATGGCCCGGCGCAGCGCGGCCACATCGTCGCGCAGCCGGGCGGCCCGTTCGAACTCCAGTTGTTCGCTCGCCTCGGTCATCTCGCGCTCGATCTTGCGGACCATGGTGTCGGTGCGCCCGGCCATGAAGTCGCAGAACCCGTCGACGATGGCCCGGTGTTCGTCGGCGGAGACGGTGCCGACGCACGGCGCCGAGCACTTGCCGATGTAGCCCAGCAGGCAGGGGCGGCCGACCTGGCCGGCCCGCTTGAACACGCCGGCGGAGCAGGTCCGCGCGGGGAACACCCGCAGCAGCAGGTCGAGGGTCTCCCGGATGGCCCAGGCATGCGAGTAGGGACCGAAGTACCGCACGCCCTTGCGCTTGGCGCCGCGCATCACCTGCAGCCGTGGGTACTCCTCGTCGAGGGTGACGGCGAGATAGGGGTACGACTTGTCGTCGCGGTAGCGGACGTTGAACCGCGGATCGTACTGCTTGATCCAGGTGAACTCCTGCTGGAGCGCCTCGACCTCGGTGCCGACGGTGATCCAGTCCACCGACTCGGCGGTGGTGACCATCTGCCGGGTGCGCTCGTGCAGGTTCCACACGTCGCCGAAGTAGGAGTTGAGCCGGCTGCGCAGGTTTCGCGCCTTGCCGACGTAGATCACCCGGCCGGTGCCGTCGCGAAAGCGGTAGACCCCCGGTAGCTCCGGGATGGTGCCGGGTGCGGGACGGTAGGTCGAGGGGTCAGCCACACCAGCAAGCCTAGTCCGCAGCACCGACAGCCCACCGCAGTCGCGTGATCAACTCGGCGTCCCGAAAGTCGGGGTGTCAGCGAGCCGACGACACCCGACTTCCGGAACGCGAGTCGATCTTGCAGCGCGCGGCCCGAGCCTGCCAACGCAAGACGCGCGGCGGTCGGCCAGCGCACGGCGGGCGGGCCCGGGTGGGGTCAGGCCAGCGAGATCTGGTCGCCGGTGACCTTGATGTCCTTCGGCGGCAGCGGCTTGGTGGCCGGGCCGGCCTTCACCGAGCCGTCCTCGATCGAGAACTTGCTGTTGTGGCAGGTGCAGTTGATGGTGCCGCCGTCGACGTTCGTGACGGGGCAGTTCTGGTGCGTACAGATCGGGCTGAAGCCCTTGAACTGGCCGGCCACGGGCTGGGTGATGACCACGCCCTCGGCGGCGAGGACCTTGCCGCCGCCGACCGGGATGTCGGCGGTGGTGGCCAGCGACTGGGCATTCTTCCGGTCGCCGCCGCCGGCATCACCGGTGCTGGGAACGGCGGGGCCACCGCTGGTGGGCGAGCCGCTGCCGCTGCCGCCGCCGCTGCCGTCGTCGCTTCCGCAGGCAGCCAGAACGACGGCCGCGCCGACCGCCCCGACGCCGGTGAGCAGGGTACGACGGGTCTGCGTACCCGGTCCGGTCAGCGCCTGATCGTCGCTCATGCCTCGCCTCTCTCTCGCCCAGTGCGCCGGTCCAAAGCCGGCCACACTTCTCTCCACGGGCAACTGTGCCGGATAGTTCACCCGGCACCTGTTCGACACGGCGAAAGGGGCGGGGCGGATCGCCGTCCGACCCGCCCCGCGCAGAACGCAGAGGTCAGCGCGCGCCGGCCGGCACCTTGCGGGTCGTCCGCGCCTTGGTAGCGCCGTTGGCCTTGGCGGCCCGGGTGGTGGCAGCCGCCGCGCCCTTGGCCTCGCCGTCGAGCTTGAGCACCCCGCGCAGGAACTGGCCGGTGTGGCTCTCCGCCACCTCGGCGACCTCCTCCGGGGTGCCGGTGGCGAGCACCATGCCGCCCCGGTGGCCACCCTCCGGACCCATGTCGATCAGCCAGTCGGCGGTCTTGATCACGTCGAGGTTGTGCTCGATGGTGATCACCGTGTTGCCCTTGTCGACCAGGCCCTCGAGGACCATCAGCAGCTTGCGGATGTCCTCGAAGTGCAGACCGGTGGTCGGCTCGTCGAGCACGTAGACCGTGCGCCCGGTGGAGCGCTTCTGCAGCTCGGAGGCCAGCTTGACCCGCTGCGCCTCGCCGCCGGAGAGGGTCGGCGCGGGCTGGCCGAGGCGGACGTACCCCAGGCCGACGTCGACGAGCGTCTTGAGGTGCCGGTGGATGGCCGGGATGGCGGAGAAGAACTCGGCGGCCTCCTCGATCGGCATCTCCAACACGTCCGAGACGGTCTTGCCCTTGTAGTGCACCTCCAGGGTCTCCCGGTTGTACCGGGCGCCCTTGCAGACCTCGCAGGGGACGTACACGTCGGGCAGGAAGTTCATCTCGATCTTGATGGTGCCGTCGCCCGAGCACGCCTCGCAGCGGCCACCCTTGACGTTGAACGAGAACCGCCCCGGGCCGTATCCGCGGACCTTGGCCTCGGTGGTCTCGGCGAAGAGCTTGCGGACGTGGTCCCAGACACCGGTGTAGGTGGCCGGGTTGGAGCGCGGCGTCCGGCCGATCGGCGACTGGTCCACGCCGACGACCTTGTCCACGTGCTCCAGACCGGAGACCCGGGTGTGCCGGCCGGGCACCAGCCGGGCGCCGTTGATCTGGTTGGCCAGCACCGCGTACAGGATGTCGTTGACCAGCGTCGACTTGCCCGAGCCGCTGACCCCGGTGACCGCGATCAGCTGCCCCAGCGGGAACGAGACGGTCAGGTTGCGCAGGTTGTGCTCCCGCGCCCCGTGCACCACCAGCTCGCGGTCCGGATCCTGGGCGCGGCGGCCGGTCGGCGTCGGGATCGACCGTCGGCCGGACAGGTACGCCCCGGTGATCGACTCCTTGTTCTTCAACAGCGCCGGCACCGAACCGCTGTGCACGATCTTGCCGCCGTGCTCGCCCGCGCCGGGCCCGATGTCGACGATCCAGTCGGCGACCCGGATGGTGTCCTCGTCGTGCTCCACCACGATCAGCGTGTTGCCCAGCCCGCGCAACCGGATCAGGGTCTCGATCAGCCGGTGGTTGTCGCGCTGGTGCAGCCCGATCGACGGCTCGTCGAGCACGTAGAGCACGCCCACCAGGCCGGAGCCGATCTGGGTGGCCAGTCGGATGCGCTGCGCCTCGCCGCCGGAGAGCGTGCCGGCCGGGCGGTCCAGGGAGAGGTAGTCCAGGCCGACGTCGAGCAGGAACCGCAACCGGGCGTTGATCTCCTTGAGGACCCGCTCGGCGATCATCTTCTGCCGGTCGGTCAACTCGATGCCGGCGAGCAGGTCGGCGCACTCCCCCACGGAGAGGTTGCAGACCTCGGCGATGCTCTTGCCGGCCAGCGTGACAGCGAGCACCTCGGGCTTGAGCCGGGCGCCCCCGCACGCCGCGCACGGCACGTCGCGCATGTAGCCCTCGTACTTGTCGCGGGACGACTCCGACTCGGTGTCGGAGTGCCGGCGCTCGATCCACTGCACCACGCCCTCGAAGCCGGTGTAGTAGGAGCGCTCCCGGCCGTACTTGTTGCGGTAGCGCACGTGCACCTGGTCGTCGGAGCCGTGCAGGATCGTCTTCTGCGCCCGTGCCGGCAACGCCCGCCACGGGGTGTCGATGTCGAAGTGCTGGGCCTCGCCGAGCGCCTCCAGCAGGCGCAGGAAGTATTCCAGGTTGTGCCCGGTGGACCAGGGCTGGATCGCGCCCTCGCGCAGGCTGCGCTCCGGGTCGGGGACCAGCAGCTCCGGGTCGACCTCCTTCTTGGTGCCCAGGCCGGTGCACTCGGGGCAGGCGCCGTAGGGCGCGTTGAAGGAGAAGACCCGCGGCTCGAGATCCTCGATGGCGAGCGGGTGGTCGTTGGGGCAGGCCAGGTGCTCGGAGTAGCGGCGCTCGCGGTCCGGGTCGTCCTCGGGAAGGTCGACGAAGTCGAGCAGGACCAGGCCACTGGACAGGCCCAGGGCGGCCTCCACCGAGTCGGTGAGGCGCTGCTTGGCGCTCGGCTTGACGGTGAGCCGGTCGATCACCACCTCGATGGTGTGCTTCTCCTGCTTCTTGAGCTTGGGGGGCTCAGTCAGCGGGTACACCACGCCGTCGACGCGGGCCCGGGCGTAGCCCTTGGCCTGCAGCTCGGCGAAGAGGTCGACATATTCGCCCTTGCGGCCGCGGATCACCGGGGCGAGCACCATGAACTTGGTGCCCTCGGCCATGGCGAGGACCCGGTCGACGATCTGCTGCGGGCTCTGCTTGGAGATGCGCTCGCCACAGACCGGGCAGTGCGGCTCACCGATGCGGGCGTAGAGCAGACGAAGGTAGTCGTAGACCTCGGTGATGGTGCCGACGGTCGAGCGCGGGTTACGCGAGGTGGATTTCTGGTCGATCGAGACGGCCGGGCTCAGGCCCTCGATGAAGTCGACGTCTGGCTTGTCCATCTGGCCGAGGAACTGCCGGGCGTACGACGAGAGCGACTCGACGTAGCGGCGCTGCCCCTCGGCGAAGATCGTGTCGAAGGCCAGGCTCGACTTGCCCGACCCGGACAGCCCGGTGAACACGATGAGTGCGTCCCGGGGCAGGTCGAGACTGACGTCACGCAGGTTGTGCTCGCGCGCGCCACGGATGATCAGTCGGTCGGCCACGGTGCGTGTACTCCCGGGAGAAGACGAAGCGAAGGATCTGTCCCGCTCTGGGTGAATTCGAGCGGTCGTGCGGGCGCGGAAAACACGCCTCGGCAACTCTAGCCCCGAGGTGTGACAGTTTTCCGCGCCCGCACATTCCCCCAGCTCAGCCCGGTCGGCCGCCCCGCCGGTAAGCCCCGCGCACCCCACCACCCGTAAGCCCCGCACGGGCCGCCGGCCGACGCCCGCTCAGTAGCCGCCGGGCGCCGGCGGACGCGTGGCCCGCCGTCGGGCCGAACGCCACCCGCCGCGCCGCTCCGCCGCAACCCGGGTCTCCCGCCGGCGGCTCTCGTGGGCCACCTCACCCTGCAACCGCCGCCAACTCTCCCACCGACGGGTGGACAGCTCGCCGGTGTGCAGCGCCTCCCGGACCGCGCAGGCGGGCTCGCCGTCGTGGCCGCAGTCGGCGTACCGGCAGCCCTCGGCCAGCCCGGCGATGTCGGCGAACGCCCGGTCCAGCCCGGCCGCGCCGTCCAGCAGGCCGACCGCCCGCACCCCGGGGGTGTCGATCACCGCCCCGCCACCGGGGATGGGTACCAGGGCCCGCCAGGTGGTGGTGTGCCGACCCTTGCCGTCCACCCGCCGGATCGCCTGGGTGGGCATCATCACCGCCCCGACCAGGGCGTTGACCAGGCTCGACTTGCCGGCACCGGACGGGCCGAGCAGGCCGAGAGTGCGGCCGGGCGTCACCTCGGCGCGCAGCGGGTCCAGCCCGAGGCCGAGTTCGGCGCTGACCGGCAGCACCGGCACGCCGGAAGCGACCGCGGCCAGCTGGCGGGCCAGCGCGGTCGGGTTGGCCGCGAGGTCGGCCTTGGTCAGGACGACCAGGGGCCGGGCGCCGGACTCGTGGGCCAGGGAGAGCAGCCGCTCGATCCGGCCCACGTCCGGCTCGGGGTGCACCGGCTCCACCACGGCGGCGGCGTCGAGGTTGGCGGCCAGCACCTGGCCGCTGGCGTCCTTGCCGGCGGTACGTCGGATCAGCGCGCCGCGCCGTGGCAGCACCGCCTGCACGGTGATCCGGCGGTCCGGCCAGTAGGTGAGCAGCACCCAGTCCCCGGCGCAGGGCAGCGCGGACGGGTCCCGGGCGGCGACGGTCAGCACCGCCCCGCCCAGACTGGCCCGGACCGGGCCGAGTGCGGTCAGCACCGTGCAGACCCCCCGGTCCACCCGGGCCACCCGACCCGGCTGGTGCTCGCCGCGGCGCGCGGCGTACGCCGTCCGCTCGGCGTCCCAGCCGAGGGCGGTCAGATCGATCGTCATGGCATCCTCATCGGTGTCGAAGCTGGTGATGGCGGAACACGCGTGCCACGTCCGGCATGATCACCACCTCCGTCCGATGTCCCGGTGCCGCGTCTGCCGCTGACGGTAGGTCGCGCGCCGACGCGCCGAAAGCGATTTCCCCGGCGACGGCGCGACGGCGGACCGCTAGGGTCGACGGGTGACCACGGATCCGCTGCTGCTGATGGGCGAGGTGGACGCGGCCACCAGCCGACTACTCCGTACCGCCGCTTCTTTCGACGCCGCGGACCTGGCCGCCGCGTCGCTGCTGCCGGGCTGGACGCGCGGCCACGTGCTGGCGCATCTGGCGCGCAACGCCGACGGCTTCGTCAACCTGCTCACCGCGGCCCGCACCGGGGAGGCGCTGCCGATGTACGCCTCACTGGAGGCCCGCACGGCGGACATCGAAGCCGGTGCGGGCCGGCCACCGGCCGAGCACCTGGACGACCTGCGGCGCACCGCCGACCTGTTCGCCGAGGCGGTAGCGGCGATGCCGGCCGAGGCCTGGGCAACGACGGTGCAGACGCGGAAGGGTCCGTGGCCGGCGGCGCTGCTGGTCTGGGGCCGGTTGCGGGAGATCGAGGTGCACCACCTCGACCTGGCCGCCGACTACCGGGCCGCGGACTGGTCGGACACGTTCGCCCACCGACTGCTGCGCGAGGCGGCCAGCCATCACGCCATGGGGCCGACACCGCCGTCGATGGTGCTCCGCCTCGACGGCAGCGAGCACGAGGTGGTGATCGGGGAGCGCGGCGGCGCCCCGATCGTCGCCGGCCCCGCCCCCGACCTCGCCGCCTGGCTGATCGGCCGCGCCGACGGCGCCCCACTCTCCGTCATCCCTGACGGTCCCCTGCCTACTCCACCGGAATGGATTTAGAAACGTCATGACATACAGCGGAGACGTCACGCACGGCGGCGCACCGGCGGTTCGGGAGCTGGACGGGCTGACCATCAGCAAGCTGTCGGTGGGCCCGATGGACAACAACGCCTACCTGCTGCGCTGCACGGGCACCGGCGATCAGGTGCTGATCGACGCCGCCAACGAGGCACCCCGGCTGCTCGAACTGATCGGTGACGGTGGGCTCACCGCCGTGGTGACGACCCACCAGCACATGGATCACTGGGTGGCGCTGGAGGAGGTCGTCGCCAAGACCGGCGCCCGGGCGCTGGTGCACGCCGACGACGCGGAGGGCCTGCCGATCGAGGCGGAGCGGCTGGCCGACGGCGACACCGTGCCGGTCGGCGACTGCGCACTGGAGGTCATCCACATCAGGGGGCACACCCCGGGTTCGATCGCGCTGCTCTACCGCGACCCGGCCGGCACCCCGCACCTCTTCACCGGCGACAGTCTATTCCCCGGTGGTGTGGGTAACACCGACAAGGACCCGGAGCGCTTCGCGGCGCTGATCGGCGACGTCGAGCAGAAGCTGTTCGACCAGCTACCGGACGACACCTGGTTCTACCCGGGCCACGGCAAGGACAGCACCCTGGGCGCCGAACGCCCCGCCCTCCCCCAGTGGAAAGCCAGAGGCTGGTAACCCACCCACCCCAGACCGAAGACCCAACGTCACCCCAGACAGAAGACCCAACGTCGACCGAGAACCCCCAAGATCAATAACCACCGACGGCGGCGGCGCCCTCGCACGACCCGGAACCACGACGGGGGCGGGGGCCCGCCGCGCCCGGCGCAGGGATCAAGCCTGACCGCC
>NZ_JBEXHP010000050.1:0-43338 GCF_040607895.1 Micromonospora sp. NPDC005220 | reverse complement strand
GCCGTTGCCGCACAACCGAAAGCTCGTCAGGGGTCACCGCAACATCGAACTACCCGGAACCACTCCGACGACTCAACGACACGCCGACCTAACAAGCACTACTAGGGGCCGAACGGGTCGGGTCGTCGCTCCAGCAGCGTGTGCAGGGTCTGCTGGATGGTCTCCCGGACCTGGTCGGCGAGGTTGAAGACCACCAGCGGGTCATCCGCCGAGTCGGTCAGGTGGGCGGTGGGGATCGGCGGGCAGAACTCGATCAGCCACTTGCTGGGCAGCGGCACCATGCCCAGCGGGCCGAGCAGCGGGAACGTCGGCGTGACCGGGAAGTAGGGCAGCTTGAGCAGCCGCGCCAGCGGCTTGATGTCGGCGAGCATCGGGTAGATCTCCTCGCCGCCGACGATGGCGACGGGCACGATCGGGGTGCCGGTGCGCAGCGCGGCCGAGACGAACCCGCCCCGCCCGAAGCGTTGCAGTTTGTACCGGTCGGCGTAGAGCTTGCCGACGCCCTTGAAGCCCTCCGGGAACACCCCCACCAGCTCGCCGCCGCCGAGCAGTCGCTCGGCGTCCGGGTTGCAGGCCACCGTCCCGCCGGTCTTGCGGGCCAGCTCGGAGACCACCGGCATCCGGAAGACCAGGTCCGCGCCGAGCAGCCGTAGGTAGCGGTGGGCGGGATGCTTGTCGTGCAGCGCCGCGGAGAGGATCAGGGCGTCCAGGGCCACCGCCCCGGAGTGGTTGCCGACCACCAGGGCGGGCCCGTCCACGGGGACGTGCTCCACCCCGCTGACCTCGGTCCGGAACCAGTCCCGGTAGAGCAGCCGCAGCAACGGGTGGAAGACCGCGTCGGTCAGCTCCGAGTCGAAGCCGAACTCGTCGACCTCGTAGTCACCGGAGAGCCGCCGGCGCAGAAACGCCAACCCGTTCGCGACCTTGCGGTCCCAGTGGTCCCCGGGCCGGTCCGACACCGCCGGCTCGGTGCCACCGGGCGTCCCGGCGTCGACCTCGTCGGCCGACGTCGGGGTCGGCGTCGCGGTCGGGGTCGGGGTCGGGGTCGGGGTCACGGTCGGAGCCGGAGTCGGCGCGGCCTGCGCGGCCGGTCGGTGTCCGTTGCGCCGCGCCGGCTCCGCGTCCGGCGCGGGCGACGGCTGGGGTACGTCGAAACGCCCGACCGACTGCGGGTCGCGCCCCTCCTCCGGTGCACTCACAGCGTCACCTCCCGCACCGTAGCCCGGACCTGCCGGATGCCGTTGAGGACGAGCTGCTCGGCGGCGGCCAACTGATCCCGGCTGACCACCATCCCACCGTGGTGGGCGCGGATGAAGTCCTCGAACGCGTCGGCGGTCGACCGGGGGGTGAAGCCGTACTCCTGCTCGAGCCGGCTGGTGTCGACCACCCGGCCGTGCACGAAGAGGTCGACCTGGTCCAGGCCGTAGCTGCCGAAGCCCATGCTGCGCGCCAGCGCGGCGGCACCGGAGAGACCCGGCTCCAGCACCGGCACGGCCACCCGGCCGGCGCGTCGGATCGCCTGGGACAGCGACAGCACCCCGGGGCCGGCGACGTTGTACGTGCCGGGATGGTCCTCGACGATCGACCGGTGCAGCACCTCCAACGCGTCGTCGAAGTGCAGGAACTGCAGGCGGGGGTCACGACCGAAGACGGTCGGCACGAACGGCTGCGAGAAGTAGCGGGTCAACGTGGTGTCGGCGGTCGAGCCGATGAACGGGGCGAAGCGCAGCACCGTGGCGGTGACGTCGGACCGGCGGCGGCGGAAGCCGCGGACGTACCCCTCGAGGTCGAGGATGTCGCGGCCGAAACCGCCGCGCGGCACCTCCCGGGGCTCGGTCTCCTCGGTGAAGACCGCCGGATCCCGGAACGACACCCCGTACGCGGCGGTCGACGAGCGGACCACGAGCTTGCGCAGCCGGGGGGCCCGCTGGCAGGCGGCGAGCATCTGCATGCTGCCGATGACGTTCTGGTCCTTCATCGCGGACCGGCCACCGTGCTGCGGGTCGGGTGAGGTGACCAGCGCGAGGTGCACCACCGCGTCGACGTCGAGGTCGGCGAGGAGGCCACCGAGCGAACCGCTGTCGACGCGGATCCGTTCGACCCGGTCCAGCAGGTCGGTGAACTCGGTGCCGGAGTCTGGTGCGTCGACCCCGATGACCCGTTCGATGCGCGGGTCGGCGGCCAGTCGGGCCGCCACGTGGGCACCCAGGTAACGGCCCACTCCGGTGACGAGGACGACCCCCGGAGCACCTGAGGTGCCACCGGGGGTCATCTGACGCACCTACGCCGGCAGGACGGACCGAGCCGGGACGACCACGGCCTGATCACCTGAGCCTCCGGAGGTCGACAGTTTGGCAAGTGACGCCGGGCCGCTGAGCCCGGCAGCGATCACTTGCCGAGACGGCGACGCTGGACGCGGGTCTTGCGCAGCAGCTTGCGGTGCTTCTTCTTAGCCATGCGCTTACGGCGCTTCTTGACCACCGAGCCCATACGACAGCCTTTCGATACAACGTGCGGGGCGGACCGGATGACACCACGCAGGTGGCGACGGCGACCGCTTGCGGACAACGGACCGGACCAGTCTGGGCGGCGGGGCGCACCGGTGGGGTCTCGGTCGGGCTCCAGGGTAGCCGGAGGCCGTCAGCCGGACCAACGCGCCCCCGTCGCGGCCGCCTTCGCTGCATGACTGCCGGGCGCGCACGCGTACTCGTCACGCTCACCGATGCCGGTCAGTTGGTGTTCGGAGGACGGGGTGGTGGCTCAGGCGGTCTCCTGAAAGGCACCCCGGAGATATTCGTGCACCGCATGCTCGGGCACCCGGAATGACCGGCCGACCCGGACGGCGGTGAGCTCACCGCTGTGCACCAGGCGGTAGACAGTCATCTTCGACACCCGCATGACCGTCGCCACCTCCGCGACGGTCAGGAACTTGACCTCCGACAGCCGTGCGTCGGACTGTGACCCGGCCATGGCTCACCGACCCATCCCATGCCCGGCGCGTGCCAACCCGACGGATGCTCCGGGCCGGGCCGGCGACGCGCGTGTTACCAGTACGGTAGCGGGGCGGTTGTGACCGGCGCGATCCCTTCCTGCAACTGATCATGTTTTGGTGGCCGGTTCACCCGATCCGTGCTCCCGGTATCCGACCGTGCGCGTCCGCCGTCCGGTTGGTCCGGCGCTGCTCATTCGGTGCGCAGCGCGACAACCGGGTCGAGCCGGCCGGCGCGCTGCGCGGGAACCACGCCGAAGACGATGCCCACCACCGCCGACACGCCGAAGGCGAGCGCCAACGACCACCAGGTGATCGCGGCCGGGATGGGCGACAGCGCGTCGACCAGCAGGGCGGTTCCCACGCCCAGCGCCATCCCGGTGAGCCCGCCGATCGTGGTGAGCAGCACCGCTTCCAGCAGGAACTGCACGCCGATGTCGCGGGGACGCGCGCCGACGGCCTTGCGCAGCCCGATCTCCCGGGTCCGCTCCCGGACGCTGACCAGCATGATGTTGGAGACGCCGACGCCGCCGACGAGCAGTGAGATGCCGGCGATGGCGGCCAGTACGCCGGTGAGGACACCGAGGATGTCGCCGAGCACGCCGAGGATCTGCTGCTGGGTGACCGCGCTGAACTCGGTGTCCGGGTGGCGGCGGTTCAGCTCGGCGACGATCCGTTCGCCCAGCTCGTCGATCCGCTCCCGGTCCGGCGCCTTCACCGCGATGCCGTCGACCCGCTGGGTGCCCCACAGTCGTTGGGCGGCGGTCACCGGCACGTGCACCTCGTCGTCCCGGTCGACGCCGAGGCTCTGCCCGAGCGGCGCGAAGACCCCGATCACCCGGAACCGCACCCCGGCCAGGGCGACCTGCTGGCCGAGCGGGTCCCGGTCGGGGAAGAGCGCACGGGCGACCGAGTCGCCGAGCACCGCCACCCGCCGGCTGGTGTCCACGTCGGTGCCGGTGAGGTAGCGGCCGCGCGCCAGCGACCGGGTGAACACCGCCGGGGTGGTCTCCAGGACGCCCTGCACGGTGGTGAAGTCGGTACGGGCCCCGGCCCGCGCGGTCGCCCCGGAGGCGACGGTGACGGCCACCCGGTCGGGGTCGCCGACCACCCGGCTGACGGCGTCCACGTCCTTGAGGGTCAGCGGCGAGACGACCGGCGCGTTGCCCACCTCGATCCGGCCGGGGACGACCAGCAGCAGGTTGGAGCCGAGGCCCTCGACCTGTTGCTCGACCTTCTGCTTGGTGCCGGTGCCGATGGCCACCAGCAGGACCACCGAGGCCACCCCGATGATCACCCCGAGCATGGTCAGCGCGCTGCGCAGCCGGTTGGCCCGAAGGGCGTCCAGCGCCACCCGCCAGGCCTCGGCGACTCTCACGCCGTACCTCCGGGCTGCTCGGCCTCGCGCGGAAGGCGCCCGGTGGCTCCGGCGGCGCCACCGGAGCCACCGGGCGGGTGCCCCGGGCCGCTTCCGGACGCGGACCGGGGCTCCGCGCTGGGAGCGGGGACCAGTGTCGCAGGTCGACCGTGATCAACGGACGGCGGTCGATCATGGGCGGGGCGGGGCTCGTCGCTGTCGGCGCCCGGCGGGGGTGGGCTCGCGGCGCTGTCCGCCACCACCACTCCGTCGCGCATGGTGATCCGCCGATGGGCTCGGGCCGCCACCTCCTGGTCGTGGGTGACCATCACCAGGGCGACCCCGGACTCCGCGTTCAACTGCTCCAGCAACTCCAGCACGGCGGCGCCGGTGACGCTGTCCAGGTTGCCGGTGGGTTCGTCGGCCAGCAGCACCGTCGGCTCGGTGACCAGCGCGCGGGCGATCGCCACCCGCTGCTGCTCACCGCCGGACATCTGGTTGGGGCGGTGGTCCAGCCGGTGACCGAGGCCGACCCGGCCGAGCATCGCCGCCGCCCGCTCCCGCCGCTGCCGGGCCGACACCCCCCGGTAGACCAGCGGCAGCGCCACGTTCTCCACCGCCGAGGTACGCGGCAGCAGGTGGAACGCCTGGAAGACGAAGCCGATCGTCTCGTTGCGCAGGGTCGCCATCTCCGGCGCGGCGAGGGCGTTGACGTCCCGCCCGCCGATCACCAGGCGGCCGCCGGTGGGCCGGTCCAGCCCACCGAGGAGGTGCATGAGGGTGGACTTGCCCGAGCCGGACGGGCCGACCAGGGCCACGTAGTCCCCCGGCTGCACGGTGAGCGACACCCCGCGCAGCGCCGCCACCGACACCCCGTCGAGCTGGTACGTCCGGGACACGTCCACCGCCTCGATGGCCGGGACGCGCTCCCCGGCCGGCCGGTCGACGGCGGGTGCGGTCACCGGACTTCCTGGCCGTCGCGGACCTGGTCGGCGCCGCGCACCACGATCCGGTCGCCGGGCTGTACGCCGTTGAGGATCTGCACCAGGTCGGACCCCTGGACACCCACGGTCACCGACGCCCGGTCCGCCTTACCGTTCCGGACCACCCAGACCGCGTCCCGGCCGTCGGCCGAGAACACCGCCGAGGCGGGCACTGTCACCGCGTCTGCGGCCTCGCGTACCCGCAGGTGCACTATCGCGTTCATGCCGGGGCGGGGCGTCGGGGCCGGCTCGTCCTCGGCCAGCTTCCCGGCGCCCAGCGTGAGGCGTACCCGATAGCTGACCCCGCCCTGCGCGGAGCTGGTGGGCAGCACGTCGACCGACCGGACGGTGGCGTCGTAGCTGGCGCCGGTGACGGCGTCCAACTCGACGGTGGCTGGCACGCCGGCCTTGACCAGCAGCACGTCGGTCTCGTCCACCTCGGCGAGCAGACCCAACTGCCCGGTGTCCACCACGGTCAGCACCGGCGTGCCGGCGGTGACCTGACCACCGACCGCTACCGCGTCGTCCACTCCGGCCGGCGGCCCACCCTGGCTGGGGGCCAGCACGGACGGGTCGAGGCCGGCCGCCTGCGCGCCACCGGCCTGCTCCAACAGCCCGGCCAGCCCGGCATTCGCGCCGCCGCCGGCCCGGGTGCCTCCCGGCTGCACCACCCCCGCGATCGGGGCGCGCAGGGTCAGCGCGTCGACTGTCGCCTTCGCCAGGTCGTACGCCTGCTGGGCCTGGAGCCGTTGCGCCGCGGAGAGCGCGCCGACGGCGGAGCTCAACCCGTTGATCCCCCGCTGCACCGCCCGCACGGCCTGGTCCGCGTTGCGCGCGGCGGCGGCGTACTGGCGTTGCGCGGAGGTCACCTGGGTCAGCAGCGCGTTCCGCAACTGCGGGTCGGCGATCTTCTCGGCGGCCTTCCGGGCCGCGTCGAACGCCTCGTCGGCGGCCTTGTCGGTGCCGCGTCGGCTGCTGGTCAGGCTGCCCGTTCCGACGCCCCGGCCGGCCCGCTTCGCGGCGGTCAGCGCCTCCTTCGCCTGGCGAAGACGCTGTTGCGCGCTCGGTGAGTCGACCACCGCCAGCACCTGACCGCGCTTGACCCGCTGTCCAGGCTGGACGCGCAGGCTGGACAGGGTGCCGTCGGCAGGGGCGGTGAGGGTGGCGGCGGCGCGGGCGGTCACCGTGGCCGGGGCGTCGATCACCTCGGTGACCGGGTTGCGGGCGGCCGACGCCAGCGCGAGGTCGGGGCCCTTGTCGCCGCAGGAGGCGGCGGTGGTGGCGGTGAGGACGACGACGGCGGTCAGGGCGATGAGCAGGCGGGGCCGCATGGTGCTGGCGGGCCGTGAAGACTGAGGACGGCGCACCCATCGATGGTACGGCGCACCGCCGCACCGCCTTTGAGCTGCGTCAGCCGACGGTGGCCCGGACGTACGCCACGCACTCGTCGTGCAGCGTCGACCACTGCTCACCGAACGCCTTCTCCGAGGCCACGTCGATGGTCCTGCCGTCGTGCACCACGGTCTTGAAGAAGGTGAGCAGCCGCAGCGGCCCGTACCTGTCGACGAGGTGCCGAACGGCCAGGTAGCCGATGCCGTAGCTGGCGGCGACCCGTTCGGCGGAGGCGTCGTCAGCGGGGTTGATGCCCTCCAACTTGCCGTCCCAACCGCCCCGGACCATCTTGCGTACGTCGGCGATCCCCTCGTACCTGTCGACCGCCTGCCCGCCGGTGCCGGCGAACTCGGCCAGCCCTTCGACCAACCACCAGGTGATCTTGCCGGGGTAGCCGCGCTCCGGCAACGACGCGGCGTGCGTCAGCTCGTGCCGGAGCAGGTCGTCGGTGCCGCTGTTGGAGAGCCCTTCGGCGTTGAGCACCACCTCGTGGTGGCCGCCGCCCACTGTCACCGCGTAACCGCCGGTCCATTCCGGACGCTCCCCGCCGTACCAACGCTGCCACTCGGTGCGTCCGGCGTAGAAGATCCGGTACCGGTCCGGCGGTGATCCGGTCACCGCGTACCCGTCGGCGACCTTCGCCGCCGCCTCGGCCTGCGTGAGCAGGCCGGGAAGCTTGCCGCGCAGTGCCGGGGTGGTGGCGACGATGGTCCGTGCGCCGATGGCGACCGCCAGGTCGCTGATCTCCCACGGTCGGGTGCCGGTCTCCACCGACTTGGATTCCTCCATGGCGACCATCCGGGGCTGGTCACCGTTCTCCCGCCACCGGGTGCCGATCAGCACCGGGCTGGGCCGGCAGTTCGGCGTGACGAAGCAGTACTGGAAGCGCACCAGCAGCCGCCACTCGCCGGGCCTGCCGATGATCGGCACGGGCAGGCCGGTCGGCTCGGCCCGCCAGCCGGTCACCTTGAGCGCGCGTAGTGCGGCGAAGCGTCGGAGCAGGTCGTTGTGGGCGGCGGGATCGGCGACGGCGAGGAAGCCGGCGCGGTCGCCGCCGAGGAGCGCCGCGGACTGTCGGTGCAGCTGGGCGGTGATCCGGTCGGACAACCCGCGGGCGACGGCGGTGGCCGGGTCGTCGGCCGTCGAGGCACCGACCCGGCTGACCGTGGGGCGTACGCCGGTCTCCCGGATCACCCCGACGACGAGCGCCGCCGGCAGGCCGCAGCCCAGCAGCAGGACGACCACCACGAGCACCGTCCACAGCGGCCAGAGCCGCCGTGGTGCTGGCTGCTGCACCTCGTCAGTCACCCGCCGAAGGGTACGACCAATACCTGGAAGCGGCGAGGCCGCCCCGCGCCGATCGGCCTGGCCGCGCTCACCCGTCGGAGGCCGGCCAGGAGCGGAACGAGATGTCCATGCTCGCGACCAACTGACGGTACGAGCGGTCGACGTCGCGGGGGAGGCCGAAGCCGCCCGCGGCTTCCAGGGTCACGAAACCGTGCAGGGCGCGGCGCAGCGCCCGGGTCGCGTCCACCGCGTCGTCGCCGGTGAGCCCGTACCCGCGCAGCACCGCGAAGATGGCGCCGACGGCGCGTTCGCCCGCCTCGACGTGCTCCGGGTCGGCCGGGTCGGGCACCCGCTGGGTCGCCGGGTAGCGCCCGGGGTGCCGGTGGGCGTAGTCCCGGTAGGCGTCCGCCATCGCCCGGAGCGCGTCGCCACCGGAGCGGCCGACGGCGGCGCTCGTCATGTCGTTGGCCAGCTCGGCGGTGGCCAGGGCGGCGAGCTTCTGGGTCAGCCCGTCCGCCCCCCGCACGTGCTTGTAGAGGCTGGGCAGCGCGACCCCGAGCCGGCCGGCGAGCGCAGCGAGGGTGAGCTGCTGGAAGCCGACCTCGTCGGCCAGCCGGGCCGCCTCCCGTACGACGGCCTGCTGGTTGAGGCCGACCCTAGGCACCGGCGCACACCGCCAGGAAGCCGAGCAGTTCCTCGGCGGTGCGCTGCGGCTGGTCGGCGTGCGGGTAGTGGCCGGACCCCTCGATCATCCGGGCCTCGGCGGTGCCGAAGAGCCGACGGGCAGCCCGCGCCTCGGCTCCCGGGTCGGGGAAGTCCGGATCCTTCGACCCCATCAGCACCAGCACGGGTTGCCGCACCTGCGGGGCACGGGCGGTCCAGTGCGGCTCGGTCGGTGCGATCACCCCGCGCGTCGCGGCCATCCGGCCGGGCTCCCGCAGGTTGGCCACCATCGAGCGGCGGTAGGCCGCGTCGTCGGCGGGTCGATGCACCGGGAACAGGGTGTTGTGGAACATCCCGAAGAGTCGGGGGCTGTGCAGCACCGACCACATCGCCATCCGCAGCATCGGGTTGAGCTTCGGCTGACCGACGAACGCGCCGATCTGCACGATGCCGGTGACCAGCTCGGGCGCGTCGGTGGCGGCGAAGACCACCGCCGCCGCGGCGGACGAGCTGCCGACCAGCACGGCCGGACCGGCGTCGAGGTCCCGGACCACGGCCAGCAGGTCCGCGCCGACCTCCGCCGGGGCGTACGTGGGCCAGCCGGCGCTGGACTCGCCGTGCCCCCGGACGTCGACCGAGGCGACCCGGTGGCCGGCGGCCACCAGCAGGGGCACGAGGTGCCGGAAGCTCGCCCTGTTCTCGCCCATGCCGTGCGCGAGGACGACCAACGGCCCCTCGCCCTGCACCTCGTACGCGATGTGTCCGCCGTCCCGCCGCACCTGGCTAGTTGTCATAGCCTTAAAGCTAAGCTACTTAGCCAAGGTTGGCAAGTCGGATAACGAAACGGGCCGGCGGTGACCCGAGGGTGACCGCCGGCCCGTCGACCGAACCGGAGAAACTACTTCTTGGAGATCAGGGCGCGGCCGAAGAAGACCAGGTTGGCGGGGCGCTCGGCGAGCCGGCGCATCAGGTAGCCGTACCACTCGTCGCCGTACGGGACGTAGGTGCGCACGGTGTAGCCCTCGCCGGCCAGCCGGGCCTGCTCCTCCGGGCGGATGCCGTAGAGCATCTGGAACTCGAAACGCTCCGGCCCCCGGTCGAACCACCGGGCCCGGTCCTCACCGATGGCGATCATCCGAGGGTCGTGGGTGGCCAGCATCGGGTACCCGTCGCCGGACATCAGGATGTTCATGCAGCGCACGTACGACTTGTCCACCTCGCGGGCCGACTGGTACGCCACCGACTCCGGCTCCTTGTAGGCGCCCTTGCACAGCCGCACCCGCGACCCGGCCGAGGAGAGCTCCCGGCAGTCCGACTCGGTCCGGCGCAGGTACGCCTGGAGCACCGCACCGGTCGACGGGAAGTCCTTGCGCAGCCGGCTCAGCACCTCCAACGTCGAGTCGGTGGTGGTGTGGTCCTCCATGTCCAGGGTGACAGTGGTGCCCGCCGCGTCGGCCGCCGCGCAGATCGCCCGCGCGTTGTCGTACGCCAACTGCTCGTCGAACATCTGGCCGAGAGCGGAGAGCTTCACACTCACCTCGGCGGCCGGGGTGAGCCCGGCGGCGGCGAGCATCTTCAGCAGTTTCAGGTATTCGTCCCGGGTGGCGGTGGCCTGCTCGGGACGGACGGTGTCCTCGCCGAGGTGGTCGAGGGTGACAGCGAGGCCGTCGTCGACGAGCCCGCGGGTCGCGCGCAACGCGTCGTCGGTGGCGGCGCCGGCGACGAACCGGCGGACGACGTCCCGGGTGTACGGGGCGGTCGCGACGAGCCGCTCGACCTGGGATGACCGGGAGGCGGCGAGGATGACGGAACGGAGCATGAACCGAGCGTAACGCCCCTGCCAGGGGCCTCGCCGAGGGGCGGCCGGGCCGCCTCGACACGGGGGTGGGGCGGCGGCGGTGGCGTCGATCGGCTACAACGATGCCGTGGACCAACGCCCCCGTCGCCGACTCCGATCGGCCTCCGTGCAGCTCGGCGCGCTCACCGCTCTCGCGCTCGCCCTCTCCGGCTGCAACATGACATCGGACGACGACGATGACGACGACTGCGCCCTCGGCCCGGCCGGCGGCGGCGGAACCGTCGCGCTGGCGATGCGGGTCAGCGACCCGACCGCCGGTCGCACCGCCCCGGAGCCGACCGCCGCGGCGCTGCCCGAGCGCGGCGGGTTCGGCAGCCACCTCGCCGCCTGCGGCGGCTGACGTGCGCCGCGAGACGGTCAGCCCGCGCCCCGACTGGGACGCCACCATCCGGTCGCAGGGGCTGGTCTACGTCGACACCGAACTGCCCGACGGCGGGATCATGTCGTACTGGGACGAGACCGCCGCGTACGCCTTCGACCTGGACGAGGTGCTGCGGCTGGAGGAGGCGACCGAGGAGCTGCACCGGATGTCGGTGGCCGCCGCCGAGCACGTGGTGGCACAGCGCCGGTACGCCGATTTCGGCATCCCGCAGTGGGCGGCCGAGGCGGTGGCCCGGTCGCTGCGGGAGGCGCCACCGACCCTCTACGGGCGCTTCGACCTGGCGTACGACGGCAGCTGGCCGCCGAAGATGTTGGAGTACAACGCGGACACCCCCACCGCGCTGGTCGAGGCGAGCATCATCCAGTGGTACTGGCTGGAGCAGACCCGGCCGGAGCTGGACCAGTGGAACAGTCTGCACGAGCGGCTGGTCGGCGCCTGGGCCAAGATCGGTGCCGGGCTGCACGAGCCCCTGGTGCACGTGCTCTGGTCGAACGAGGAGGAGTCCGGCGAGGACCACATGACCGCCGGCTACCTCGCCGAGACCGCGCGGCAGGCCGGCCTGGACGTCGAACTCCAGCCCATCCAGGAGATCGGCTGGGACGGCCGGCGCTTCGTCGACGCCGACGACCGCCCGGTGACCACCTGCTTCAAGCTCTACCCGTGGGAGTGGATGCTGGCCGAGCCGTACGGGCCACCGGCGCTGGCCCCGGGCACCCCGACCACCTGGATCGAGCCCGCCTGGAAGCTGCTGCTGTCCAACAAGGCGCTGCTGGCGGTCCTCTGGGAGCTGTACCCCGGCCACGAGTACCTGCTCCCGGCGTACCTCGACTCGCCGCGTGGCATGTCGGAGTACGTCGCCAAGCCACTGCTCGGCCGCGAGGGCGGTTCGGTGCGCATCGTCACCGCCGAAGAGGAAATCACCAACCCGGGGATCTACGGCGACGAGGGCTGGTGCTATCAGGAGTTCCGGGCACTGCCGCAGTTCGCCGGCAACCGGATGGTGCTGGGCAGCTGGATCGTCGACGGCGAATCGGCGGGCGTGGGGGTGCGGGAGAGCGCGAGTCTGATCACCGACGGCTACGCGAGGTTCCTGCCGCACTACATCGACGCGCCACGCACCCGCTGAGTCGTCTACCGTTGGGGCGTGAACTTCGACGCGTACGCCCGGACCGGCGTTGACCTGGTCAACGCCCGCCTGGACGACCTCGACGACCTGCGGGCCCTCTTCCCCGACGAGAACGCCTGGATGCGCGACGAGGTCGCGGACCGGGATGTCGCGATCTTCCGCCGGGCCCAGAAGCGGTTGCGCGACGTCTTCGAGTACGGCACCTCGGGGCGGGACGCCCAGGCGGTCACCGAGCTGAACGCGCTGCTTGAGGCGTTCCCGGTGCAGCCGCGCATCTCCGGGCACGACTCCAGCGACTGGCACATGCACGTGACCAGTCGGGGTGCCTCGGTCAGTGCCGAATACCTGGCCGGCGCCGTCTGGGGGCTGTCGGTCTGGCTCTGCGAGTACGGCAGCGCCCGGTTCGGGGTCTGCGCCGACGAGCGGTGCGGCAACGTCTACCTGGACACGTCGTCCAACTGCTGCCGGCGGTTCTGCTCGGAGCGGTGCGCCACCCGCTCGCACGTCGCGGCGCACCGGGCCCGCAAGCGGGCGGCCGGCGAGCGGGTGACGGTCGCCCCGCAGCCGACCTCCGGCGTCGACTCTCTCTCACCGGTCAGCTGACACCGCCACCGCCCCGTCCTGGGTGGGCGGGTCAGGCGTCGACAGGTGACGGCGCGGTCAGGTGCTGGCGGGCGAACTCCAGCGCGGTGCGCAGGTCCGCCTCGCGCACCGCGCGGCTCTTCGCGCCCCGGGTGGCGACCTCCACCGCCACCGCCCCGGTGAAACCCCGGCCGGCCAGCGAGGAGAGCAGCTCCCCGCAGGGCTGGGTGCCGCGCCCGGGCACCAGGTGCTCGTCGCGGCCCTCGCCGGTGCCGTCGCCGAGGTGCACGTGCGCAAGCCCGGCGCCCATCCGGTCGGCCATCTCCAGCGGGTCGCTGTGCGAGGCCGCGCAGTGCGACAGATCCAGGGTGTACGACGGGTAGCCGGCGTCGGTAGGGTCCCAGCCGGGCACGTACGGAACGAACTGTCGACCCGCCATCCGCACCGGGTACATGTTCTCCACCGCGAAGCGCAACGCGGTGAACCGGTCCGCGACGCTGGCCAGACCCTCGGCGAAGTTACGCGCGTAGTCGCGCTGCCAGCTGAACGGTGGGTGCACCACGACGGTCGGCGCTCCCAGCGTCTCGGCCAGCTCGGCGGCCTTGCGCAGGCGCTCCCACGGGTCCGGGCTCCACACCCGCTGGGTGACCAGCAGGCAGGGCGCGTGCACCGAGAGCACCGGCATGTCGTAGTGCGCGGAGAGGCCGCGCAGCGCGCCCGCGTCCTGGCTGACCACGTCGGTCCAGACCATCACCTCGACGCCGTCGTAGCCGAGCGCCGCGGCCAGTTGGAACGCCGCCGCGGTCGGCTCGGGAAAGACCGACGAGCTGGACAGAAGAACGGGAACGCGGGAAGTCACGTCAGCCAGCGTAGCCCGGCAGCGCCCGGGGCATCGTGACGAGCACCGGCAAACCAACCCAAAACGGCCGCCGGGTCAGATCGGCTCAAGTTGATCGAGTCGGCGGAGGATGACACCCTCCCGCAGCGCCCACGGGCAGATGTCCAGCGAATCCAGATCCAGGCGGCGCATCACCGCCTCGGCGACCACGGCACCGGCCAGCAACTGGTGGGCCCGGCCCGCGCTGACCCCCTCCAGCTCCGTCAACTGCGCCGGTGGGATGTGCCGGATGAAGCCGATGACCTGCCGCAAGCCGGCCCGGGTCAGGCTGCGTCGCACCCACAGCCCGGCACCGGACGGGGCCGCCCCGGCCAGTCGGGCCAGGGTGCGGAACGTCTTCGAGGTGGCCACCGCCCGATCCCAGCCCACCTCGGTCATCTGGTCGACGACCTTGTCCAGCCGGCCGTCCACGTACTCCCGGAGCTTGTCGACGGCCTCCGCCGACGGCGGGACCGCACTGGCCGGATCGACCCGCAGCCGCTCGCGGCTCAGCCGACCGGCGCCGAGCGGCAGGGAGACCGCCACGTCCGGGTCCTCGTCGATGCCGGCGGCGATCTCCAACGAGCCGCCACCGATGTCCAGCACCAGCAGCCGGCCCGCCGACCAGCCGAACCACCGCCGCACGGCCAGGAACGTCATGCGCGCCTCGTCCGCCCCGGAGAGCACCGCCAGCCGTACGCCGGTCTCGTCCCGGACCCGGGCCAGCACCTCGGCCGCGTTGGTGGCGTCGCGCACCGCGGACGTGGCGAACGCGATCAGGTCGTCGGCCTCCAGCCCGGCGGCCGCCGCCTTGGCCATGCCCACCGCCTTGACCAGGCTGTCCGCACCGGCCTCGGTCAACGCGCCGTCCGGGCCGATCTGCTCGGCCAGCCGGAGCACCACCTTCTCGGAGTGCGCCGGCCACGGGTGCGCGCCGTGGTGCGCGTCCACCACGAGGAGGTGCACCGTGTTGGATCCGACGTCGAGGACACCCAATCGCATGATGAAGACCCTAGGCGCAACACGTTTGCGCGGCTCACCGGCCTGCGGACGTCACCGCGCGTACGCTGGGCCGGGTGACGATGGAGCTGCGTGTACTGGTGGACGACCCGGGTGACCCGCGCAGCCGCGAGGTCCCCCTGGACTTCCCTCGGGAGTGGATCGAGTTCACCGATCCGGCCGACGAGACGCACCTGATCCGGGCCGACCTGACCTGGTTGCTCTCCCGCTGGACCTGCATCTTCGGCAAGGGCTGCCACGGCATCATCGCCGGCCGGTCCGCCGACGGTTGCTGTTCGCACGGGGCGTTCTTCACCGACTCGGACGACGAGAAGCGGGTCCGCAGTGCCGTCAAGCGGCTCACCCCGGCGACCTGGCAGCATTTCCGACGCGGGTTCAAGAACTGGACCGACGAGGACACCATCGACGGCAAGAACCCGGCCCGCCGCACCGCCACCCATGGCGCCGAGGGTCCGTGCGTGTTCCTCAACGACGCCGACTTCGCCGGCGGGGGCGGTTGCGCGCTGCACGCCCAGGCGCTGCGCGACGGCGTGCACCCGTTGGAATACAAGCCGGACGTCTGCTGGCAGCTGCCGATCCGCCGCGATCAGGACTGGGTGAAGCGACCGGACAACAGCAAGGTGCTGGTCTCCACCCTGTCCGAGTTCGACCGACGGGGCTGGGGAGCCGGCGGGCACGACCTGGACTGGTGGTGCACCTCCTCGACCGACGCGCACATCGGTACCGAGCCGATGTACCTGTCGTACGGGCCGGAGCTGACCGCGTTGATCGGCGCTGCCGCGTACCAGCGGCTGGCCGAGCTCTGCGCGACCAGGACGAAGCAGGGCCTGGTCGCCCCGCACCCCGCCGACGAGATCTAGGGTCTCGGACTTCGGCGGCCTCCCGGACGAGATCATCGGACGCCACGCCACGCCACGCTGCCTGCCCGCCCGCTCGCCTGCGGAGCGACCGCGCGAACGGCCGCGGACAGGAGCCGGGGGTCGGGTGCGACGCCTATGGAGCTGACTCGTTTACGACATCGGCTCTGCGGCACCGCCTCTACGACATCGGCGGCGACATCGGCTCTACGACGTCGGCGGCTGCGGCTGACTCGTTTGTGACATCAGCTCCAAAGGACTACAGCAACGGACTCGCATCCCCCGGCGCACTCGGCGAGCAAGCGCGGACCGGCCGAAGGGGCCCGCGCCGAGGCGCAGACCCCTTCGGATACGCCGATCACGGCTCGAACTTGTAGCCCAGCCCGCGGACGGTCACGATGAAGCGCGGCGCGGACGGCTCCGGCTCGATCTTGGAGCGCAGCCGCTTGACGTGCACGTCCAGCGTCTTGGTGTCACCGACGTAGTCGGCACCCCAGACCCGGTCGATGAGCTGGCCGCGGGTGAGCACCCGGCCCGCGTTGCGCAGCAGCAGCTCCAGCAACTCGAACTCCTTCAGCGGCAGCTGCACGGCCCCGCCGTCGACGGTCACCACGTGCCGCTCGATGTCCATCCGTACCGGGCCGGCGGCCAGCGTCGGCGCACCCGCCTCGGCCACCTCCGGGCTCTGCCGGCGCAGCACCGCCCGGATCCGGGCGACCAGCTCCCGTGGCGAGTACGGCTTGGTGACGTAGTCGTCGGCACCGATCTCCAGCCCGACCACCTTGTCGATCTCGCTGTCCCGAGCGGTGACCATGATGATCGGCACGGCGGACCGCTGCCGCAGCTGCCGGCAGACCTCGGTCCCCGACATCTCGGGCAACATCAGGTCGAGCAGCACGATGTCCGCGCCGGTCCGGTCGAACTCGGTGAGGGCGTCGGTGCCGGTCGCGGCGACCGACACCTCAAAGCCCTCCTTACGGAGCATGTACGACAAGGCGTCGGAGAACGACTCCTCGTCCTCGACCACGAGAACGCGGCTCAACGGGGATTTCCTTTCCATCTGCTGTCAGACCTGCCGTAGCCCAGTCGGACCGGACTCGATCCCAACCGGCGGCAGTGTCGCCAGGAGGTCGTCCGGTGGACTGGCGGGCAGCCGGAGGGTGAACGTCGATCCACCACCAAGAGTGCTCGACACCTCAACCCGTCCGCCATGGTTGCTCGCAATGTGTTTCACGATCGCCAGGCCGAGCCCGGTGCCGCCGGTGGCACGCGAGCGGGCCTGGTCGGCCCGGTAGAACCGCTCGAAGATCCGGTCCACGTCGGTGGGGGCGATACCGATGCCCTGGTCGGCGACGGCGACCTCGACGTGCTCGTCGTCGCCCCGGAGGGTCACCCGCACCGTGGTGTCCTCACCCGAGTAGTTGATGGCGTTCTCGACCAGGTTCGCCACCGCCGTGGCGAGTTGAGAGTCGCTGCCGTACGCGGTGAGACCACGCTCACCGTCGACGGTCACCACGACACCCCGGGCGGAGGCCGTGGTGCGGGTCCGGTCGACCACCTCGGCGATCACCCAGTCCAGCGCGACCGGCTCCGGTGGTGGCTGCGGCTCAGCCCCCTGCAACCGGGTCAGCTCCAGCAACTCCTGCACCAGCCGACCCAGCCGGGTCGACTCGTGCTGGATCCGTTCGGCGAACCGGCGGGCGGCCACCAGGTCCTCGGACAGGTCGGGCGTCGCGGCGTCGGCCGGCTCGGTCGCGTCCAGCAACGCCTCGGCGAGCAGTTGCAGGGCCCCGATCGGGGTCTTGAGCTCGTGGCTCACGTTGGCCACGAAGTCACGTCGTACCCGGGTCAGCCGGTGCGACTCGGTCACGTCGACCGCCTCGACCGCGATGAAGCCGTTGCCGAGACCCATCGCCCGCAGGTGCACGCCGAGCGGGTTCTCCCCCGCGCTGTCGCGACCCCGGGGCAGGTCCAGCTCGATCTCGCGCCGCACGCCGGTGCGTCGCACCTGGCCGGCGAGGGTACGGATCAGTGGGTGCGCGGCGATTGAGCCGGGGGTGCTGCCGGTACGCAGCAACCCCATCGCGCGGGCGGCCGGGTTGATCAACACGGGGACGTCGTCGTTGTCCAGTACCACGACACCGGCCCGGAGCGAGTCGATCGTCCGGCGGCCGAGCCCGGCCTGCTGCTCGTCGGCTATCGCGGGCCTCCCCCTGCTCCAGCGGAAGCTGACGCTCCCCGTCGACGTGGAGCGACCGTCCCGCCTCGGCAGGAACCGGGGCAGCAGCAGACCGGCGGCCACCCCGGCCACCAACGCCACGGCCACCACGACCGCCACCGCCCACTCCACCCGGCGATCGTAGGGTCATTGTTAACCTGGCTACCACACAGACCGGGACGAACTACCCTCACTTACCGAAGTGTTCACCCCCGCGTCTGGCGTCGTTCACCGTGGTTCATCCGGGATCCGTCCGCGCCCCCTACCGTTGGCGTCGCACCTGCTCAACCCCCTGCGCCGGCACCCGTCGGCGGCGACCGACCACAGGACGTGATGATGCGCGACGAGTTCCGGGCCGACCTCCAGATCGTCAGCCAACTGCTGGTGGACATGGCGGAGGGCGTCCGCGCCGCCATGCGCCAGGCCACCCGGGCCCTGCTCACCGCCGACCGGCAGGCCGCCGAGACGGTCATCGAGCGGGACGCCGAGATTGACGACCTCTACCGGCACGTTGAGGAGCGGGTCTGTGACCTGCTCGCCCGACAGGCGCCGGTCGCCTCCGACCTCCGGGCGATGATCACCGCGCTGCACGTGGCCGCTGATCTGGAGCGGATGGGCGACCTCGCCGAGCACGTGGCGAAGACCGCGCTGCGCCGGCACCCCTCCCCCGCCGTCCCGGCCGAGCTGCGGACGGTCTTCACCGAGATGTCCGAGATCGCCGACCGGATGGCCGTGAAGATCGGTTCGGTGCTGGCGAAGCCCGACGCCGACCTCGCCGGCGAGCTGGACCGCGACGACGACGCCATGGACGAGCTGCACAAGAACCTGTTTGCGGTGCTGCTCGGCGACGACTGGCCGTACGGGGTGGAGACGGCTATCGACGCCACCCTGCTGGGCCGCTTCTACGAACGCTTCGCCGACCACGCGGTCAACGCCGGCGAGCACGTGATCTACCTGATCACCGGGGAGAACAGCCCGACCGGCAACTGACCAGGCGTACGACAAAGGGGGCCCCGCCGACGCGGGGCCCCCTTTCTGCGACGCTCAGCGGCCCTGGTTGGCGACCGCGGCGGCCGCTGCCTTCGCTGCCGTCGGGTCGAGGTAGGTGCCGCCCAGCGTGAGCGGACGCAGCTGCGGGTCGAGGTCGTAGCGCAGCGGGATGCCGGTCGGGATGTTCAGCTTGGCGATCGCCTCGTCGGAGATCTGGTCGAGGTGCTTGACGAGCGCGCGCAGCGAGTTGCCGTGCGCGGCCACCAGCACCGTCCGGCCGGCCAGGATGTCCGGCACGATCGAGTCGTACCAGTAGGGCAGCATCCGGTCGACGACGTCCTTGAGGCACTCGGTGCGCGGCATCAGCTCGGTCGGCAGCAGCGCGTAGCGCGGGTCACCCACCTGCGACCACTCGTCGTTGTCGTCGATCGGCGGCGGTGGCGTGTCGTACGACCGGCGCCAGAGCATGAACTGCTCCTCGCCGTACTCGTCGAGGGTCTGCTTCTTGTCCTTGCCCTGCAGGGCGCCGTAGTGCCGCTCGTTGAGCCGCCACGACCGGCGCACGGCGATCCAGTGCCGGTCGACAGCGTTGAGCGCCAGCTCGGCGGTGCGGATCGCCCGGCGCATCACGCTGGTGTGGACGACGTCCGGCAGCAGGCTGTGCTCGCGCAGCAGCTCGCCGCCGCGCCGCGCCTCGCCCTCGCCCTTCGCGGTCAGGTCGACGTCCACCCAGCCGGTGAAGAGGTTCTTGGCATTCCAGTCGCTCTCACCATGTCGCAGCAGGACCAGCGTCCCGACGGTGGGCCCTTCGCTCGCAGTCATGCCGATCATCCTGCCTCAACCGCCAAGCGGACACGCGGGCAGCCGTCGTGACGACCACCACGTGAAAAAGCGGATGACCAGCGGATCCGAGCGCCACTAGGGTTGTAAGGCACGCCAGTCACATTGGTCATTACTTGCAAGCGGGGCGCCATATGCGGACGATGCGGAGTTGGTTCCGGGACACCACCGGCGGCCTGCCAACCACCTTCTGGTACCTGTGGTCCGGCACCCTGATCAACCGACTCGGC
Source organism: Micromonospora sp. NPDC005220 (assembly GCF_040607895.1). Classification (NCBI taxonomy): domain Bacteria; kingdom Bacillati; phylum Actinomycetota; class Actinomycetes; order Micromonosporales; family Micromonosporaceae; genus Micromonospora; species Micromonospora sp. NPDC005220. The sequence continues at coordinate 23,687 of NZ_JBEXHP010000050.1, read as the reverse complement.
TCGTTCGTCCTCGTCTTCCTCGCCATCTACCTGACCCAGGAACGTGGCTTCTCGGCCTCGCAGGCCGGCCTGGTGATCGGCCTCTGGGGCGTCGGCGGGGCGTTCGGCACGACCGTCGGCGGCACTCTCGCGGACCGGTGGGGCCGCCGACCGACGCTGCTCACCGCCCACGTGGGCGCGGCGGCCATGATGCTCGCGCTCGGGCTGGCCCGGGACCTCTGGGCGGTGGCGCTGGGCGCGCTGCTGCTCGGCATGTTCGCCGAGGCGGCCCGGCCCGCGTTCGGGGCGATGATGATCGACGTGGTGCCGGCGAAGGACCGGCTGCGCGCCTTCTCGCTCAACTACTGGGCGATCAATCTGGGCTTCGCCTGCGCCGCCGTCCTCGCCGGCCTCGCCGCGCAGGCCGACTACCTGCTGCTGTTCGTGGTCGACGCGGCCACCATGCTGATCACCGCGCTGATCATCTTCAGCAGGGTGCCGGAGACCCGACAGGCCGGCCCGGCCACCGCCCCGACCGCGGACACGGCCCGCCCGCGCGGCGCCCTGCGCACGATCCTCACCGACCGGGTCTACCTCGGCTTCGTGGCACTCAACCTGTTCGCCGCGCTGGTGTTCCTCCAGCACATCTCGATGCTGCCGATCGCGATGGGCGACGACGGCCTGAGCCCGGCCACCTACGGCTCGGTGATCGCGCTCAACGGCATCCTCATCGTGGTCGGCCAGCTCTTCGTACCCCGACTGATCCGGGGTCGGAGCCGCTCGCACGTGCTCGCGCTGGCCTCCGTGGTGATGGGCGTGGGGTTCGGGCTGACCGCGTTCGCCGGCACCGCCTGGTTCTACGGGCTGACCGTGCTCATCTGGACGGTCGGCGAGATGCTGAACTCGCCGTCCAACTCCACGCTGATCGCCGAGCTGTCCCCCGCCGAGCTGCGTGGTCGCTACCAGGGGGTGTTCTCCCTCTCCTGGCAGATCGCCGGGGCCAGCGCGCCGATCCTCGGTGGTCTGGTGCGCGAGCATGCCGGCAACGACACCCTCTGGTACGGCTGCGCCGCGCTCGGCCTCCTGACCGCGGTGGCCCACCTGGTGTCCGGGCCGGCCCGGGAGCGGCGTGCGGCGGCGCTGCGCCGCTCCGGTGAGGCGCTGGCACCGGTCACCGGCACCCGGGCGGCGCAGCCCGCCGAGGCTTGACAGCTGGCGTGGCAGGGCCGGAGTTCCTACTGTGCAGTGGAAACAGTTAACAACCTGAACTGCCGGGAGGTCGGGTGCACGCCCTGCGGCGCTGGTGGCACGACACCGCAGGCGGACTCCCCGCCACCTTCTGGTACCTCTGGGCCGGTCTGCTGATCAACCGCGCCGGCGCGTTCGCCATGCTCTTCCTCTCGCTCTACCTCACCGATGTACGCGGTGCGAGCGAGAGTCTGGCCGGCACCGTGGTCGGCGCGTACGGGGCCGGCGGAGCGGCCGGAGTGCTGCTCGGCGGGGTGCTCGCCGACCGGTGGGGCCGCCGGGCGACCCTGCTCGCCGCGCACCTGGCCACCGTCGGCCTGATGGTGGCGCTCGCCTTCACCCGGCCCCTGCTGCTGATCGCGGTGCTCTCCGCGCTGATCGGCGTGGTCCACTCGATGCCCAGCCCGGCGTTCGTCGCGGCGATCGTCGACGTGGTGCCCGCCGAACGCCGCTCCCGCGCGTTCAACCTTCAGTTCTGGGCGTTCAACCTGGGCATGGCGGTCGCCTCGCTGCTCGCCGGGGTGCTGGCCGAGGCCAGCTTCACGGCGCTGTTCCTGGTCGACGCGGCGGCCACCCTGACCGCCGCGCTCGTGATCGGCTGGAAGGTGCCGGAAACCCTGCGGCTGGCCCGACCCACTGTCGCCCTCCCGCCCGCCACCCGCGCGGCACCGAAGTCCGCTCGGGCCCGCCGGCCGGGACTGCACACCGCGCTCACCGACCGGACCTTCCTGGTCTTCGTCGGGCTCACCTTCGTGCTGGCCGTACTCACCATGCAGACGTCGACCATCATGCCGCTGGCCATGCGCGCGGACGGCCTGGGCCCATCGGCGTACGGGCTGGTGGTGGCGCTCGGCGGCGCGCTGATCGTGGTCGGGCAACTGTTCGTGCCCCGGCTGATCGACCGGCACCGCAAGGACGTCGTGCTGGCCGCCTCCACGGCGCTGCTCGCGCTCGGCTTCGGGGCGCTCGCCATCGCCGACGAACTGGCCATCTACCTGGCCGCCGCGGTGGTCTGGACGGTCGGCTCGATGCTCGCCGCCCCGCCCAACGCGCAGATCAACGCGGACCTGGCGCCACCACAGCTACGAGCGCGCTACCAGTCGGTGTTCTACCTGACGTTCCCAGCCGCAGCGTTCGTCGCACCCACCCTCGGCGGGGTGAGCCTCCAGCACCTCGGCAACCGACACTGGCTGATCGTGGCCGGGCTGGGTCTGCTGGCCGCGCTCGGGCACCTGCTCGCCGGACCACCCCGGGAGCGGCACATCGCCGCGCTGCGGCGTCGCAGTGCCATCCTGAAATCGAAAAACCCGGCAGACCACGTACCGATCGGATAACACACGCAAAGCGCCCACCACGTCCCTGAGGTCGTGGTGGGCGCCCGCCGGTGGGGCCGGCGGCGGCGGGCAACACTCACCCCCGTAAGCATCGCCCGCTCACGCCGCCGGTCCAAACAGGTGGGCACCGTCCCCCAACGGTTGTTCCACCCGTCCCCTCGCGCCTCGTCTGGTGCGCGGATCTGATCGATCCGCCGCTCCCCCGAACGTTTCCAAACGTGGCGCGGTGCAATAAAGCTAGTTCGCCCGGATTCTGGATTCAACCCAGAACGGCTGTCTCGCCCGTCACAACTGGCGAGTATCCGCTGCTCCGGCCTCGTCCGTTGGCAACAGCCGGATACCCGTCGGCCATTCCCGCAAACACCTCAACCGTCTTCCCGATCGGGTGACTCGGTCCGGAAGAAGTTGCTCTGCCGGCCGTTCCGCAACTGTTCCTGATAGATCAGATTCAGCCGACGCAGGTCAAAGGTGTGGAACCACTCATCCCAGGTGATCTCGCGGATCCGGCTGCTCTCCCGGTATCCGGGGATGTTGAAGGTCAACACACCCGCCCGGCCGTCGCGCTCGGTGCCGGCGATGGTCGCCGGCTTCGCCCCGCGTTCCCGGGCCCAGCGCTGGATCACCTCATGGTTAGCGGTGATCAGACTCCGCCCCGGGCGCTCCGGCCGGTCCATGGTCGACGAGATCACCTGCGAACTGCGGACCGACCGACCCGTACCCCGTCCGGTCCGAATCCCGCCGGCCGCCGTCCCGCCACCGGTCGACGGCGTGAACGTGCGCTTGGCCGCCGTGCTCCTGGCCGGTGCCGTGCGTTTCGCCGCCGTGCTCTTGGCCGGCGCCGCACGCTTGGCCGCCGTGCTCTTGGCCGGCGCCGCACGCTTGGCCGCCGTGCTCTTGGCCGGCGCCGCACGCTTGGCCGCCGGCCGGGCCGGTGCCTTCTTCGCCGGCGCCTTCCGCGCGGGCGCCGTTCGCGCCGTCGCTGTCTTACGGGCCGCCGTGGTCTTACGGGCCGCCGCGGTCTTGCGGGCGGCGGTCGTCCTGCTCGCGGTCGCGGTCTTGCGTGCGGCCGTCGATGTCGCCGCCGTCGTCGTCTTCCTCGCGGTCGCCTTCTTCGCCGGTGCCTTCTTCGCGGCCGCTGTCGACTTCCGCGCGGCGGTCGCCTTCGTTGCGGCGGCCCGCTTGGCGGGCGCGCTCTTGTTCGCCGGCGCGGCCTTCGCCCGGCTCGATGCCGGCCTGGCCGCCGACTTCCTGGTGGCGGCGGCACGACCCGCTGACGCCCGGGTGCCGGTGGCCCGGCCCGACGGGCCGGTGCTGCTCCGACCCGCACCGGCCCGCATCGAGCGCACCAGCTGTTTCACCAGGTCGGGCTTGCGCAGTGCGGAGATCCCGGAGACCCCGCGTTCGCGCAGCTGCCCGCGAATGTCATCCACCCGCATCCGGGAGATCTCCGACTCGGAGACTCCGGGTGTACCCGGCGTCTGGTTGCGGGCCTCGTCGCGTTCGGTCTGCGCCGCCGCGATCTCGGTGGCGGCCTCCGCACGGGCCTGGGCGAGCTGCCGCTGCACACCCACCGGGGACAACTCGGCGTGCAGCGACTCGGTCAACGTCTCGACGATCTGGTCGAGCCGGTCCACCGCCTCCCAGGTGCGGGCCACCTGCCCGGGCAGGCCGGGGGCGTTGCGGTGGCGCATCCGACTGTTGCGCGACGCGCGCTGACAGGCGCCGTCGTTGTCGCGGCAGTAGCGAAACGGTCGACCCGCGCCGACGCGTTGCGGCACCGGTCGTCCACAGTGGGCGCACGGGCGGGTTTCGGTGGTACTGGGCTGGGCGTCCATCGAGGGCGAAGTCTAGTGCCGGCCGGTCAGCTCGTCGTCCGGGCCGTCGCGTCCAGGGTGTAGCGGCGTTGCAGCAGCAGGGCCGCGACCATCGCCACCGCCGGCAGCAACCCGAAGCCGTAGCGGACCGCGGCGAGCGCGGCGTCCGGCTGTACCGGCGACTCACCCGCCGTCGAGGCCACGAAACCGCCCACGGTCAGGCACAGCGCGTACGCGTACGGGCCCAGCGCCGCGCCGGTGGCCTCGGTGGCCGTCCACACCCCGGTGTAGGTGCCGGCCCCGGTGCTGCCGGTGGTGGTGGCGGCGCGGATCACGTCGGGCAGCATCGAGAACGGCAGCAGCTGCATGCCGGCGAACGCCACCCCGAGCACCGCCACCGCCCCGACGAGCACCGGCAGGCCGGCCGGGCGGCCCACCGCCAGCACCACGGCGCCGATCGCGAACGCGCCCTGCGCGCCGAGCAGCGCCCGCTGCTTGCCGACCCGGCGGGCCACCACCAGCCAGGCCGGGGTGACCAGCAGCGCCGGCGCCACGAACGCGGCCACCAGCACCGTGGTCAGGCCGGGTGCGCGCAGCTCGTACTCGGCGTAGTAGGGCACCCCGGCGAGCACCAGGTGGGTGGTGGTGGACATGGCCAGGTACGCGGCGACCAGCCACCGGAACTGCCTGTCGCGCAACGCTGTGCGCAGCGCCCGCCACCCGCCGTGCCCGGGGGTGGTGCTGGCCGGGGCGGACCCGCGCAGCCGGGCGATGCCGGCGACACCGACCAGCATGGCCACCAGCATCCCCACCGCGAGGACCACACCCATCCGCTGGTAGCCGCCGCGGGTCGCGGCGTCGCCGCCGGTGAGCAGCGGGGCCAGTAGCCCGGAGACCAGGATGCCCACTGTGAGCACGACCATCCGGAACGCCATCAGGCGGGTGCGTTCGTGATAGCCGATCCGCAGGTCGGCCGGGGTGGACAGGTAGGGGACCTGGTAGGCGGCGAAGAGCAGGTTGCCGGCGATGAAGAACACCGCCACCCACGCGGCCGCCGGCGCGCCGGTCAGGCCGCCGGGCACCGCGAAGAGCGCGGCGAACGCGACCGGCAGGGCGCAGCCGAGCAGCAGCAGCCGACGACGGTCGCCGCGTCGGGTCTGTTCGACGTCGGCGCGGTGCCCCACAAAGGGGTGCAACAGCACGTCGGCGATCTTCGGCAGCAGCAGCGCCAGGCCGGCCAGCCACGGCCCGACGGCCAGCACGTCGGTGAGGAAGTAGAGCAGCAGCAGGCCGGGCACTGTCACCCAGACGCCCATGCCGAGCGAGCCGGTGGCGAAGCCCGCCAGCGGGCCGCGCGGTAGCGTCGCGTCGGTGGCGGCCGCGGGCCGCCGGTCCAGCCCGGTCATCGCCGCATCCTCTCCGCAATCCAACGGTTGCTGGATTCTAGGGGCAGAATGACGGCCATGACCATGCCCCGCCGCCGCCCGGGTCGGCCCCGCCGCGACGAGACCCGGCCGACCCGCGAGGTGGTCCTTACCGCGGCGACCGCGCTCTTCCCGAGCGGGGCTTCGACGCCGTCGGGCTGCGGGAGGTCGCCGCCGCCGCCGGGGTCGACGTCGCCACGGTCGCCCACCACACGGGTACGAAGGCGGCGCTCTACGACGCGTGCTTCGCCCGGGTGTTCGCCGCCGAGCGGGAGGTGCTGATCGAGGCCGCCGAGCAGGCCCGGGCCGCCCTCGACGCGGGTCCGGACGCGGCCCGGCGGGCCCTGCACGAGCTGGTCGACGTCTTCGTCGACTTCCTGGAGGACCGCCCCGAGACCACCGCGCTGTGGCTGCGCCGGTGGTTGGAACCGCAGCGGCACGCCGAGCTGGACCAGCGCTACGCCGACCCGTTGTACCGGCTGGTCGCGGAGCTGCTCACCGCCGCCGCGGCGGCCGGCGCCCTGGCCGAACCGACCCCGCACATCACCGTACGGAGTCTGGTGTGGGCGACTCACGGGCACGTGGTGGCGTTGGCCGCCGGCGCGCCCGGTGCCCGGGAACGGCGCGAGTTCCGGGCCTTCGTGCATCGCCTGCTGGACGGGCTGTACGGATCGTCGACCCCTTGACGGGCCGCCGCCACCCGACGATTATCCATCAGACGTTGGATTAATGGGGGCGGCAATGGGCGGACCACAGCGGGTGGCGGTGATCGGCGCCGGCGCTGCCGGGCTCGCCGCGGTCAAGGCACTACGCGACGCCGACGTGCCGACGGTCGCCTTCGAGGCCGCCGAGCAGGTCGGCGGCCTCTGGGTGTACGGCGCACCCGACTCGCCCGCGTACCGCACGTTGCACCTCAACACCAGCCGTGGCCGCACCCAGTTCGCCGACCACCCGATGCCCACCGACTGGCCCGACTACCCCGACCACCGGCGCGTCGCCGGTTACCTCGCCGACTACGCCGCGCGCTTCGGGCTGACCGACACCATCCGGCTGCGCCACACCGTCGAGCGGGTCACCCGCAACCCCACCGGCACCTGGACGGTGGCCGCCAGTGGCCCGACCGGCCCGGTCGAGGTCACCGTCGACGCCGTGATCGTCGCCAACGGGCACAACCGGGTGCCCCGGCTGCCCGACCCCGGGTACCCCGGCACCTGCACCGCCGAGCAGATGCACAGCCACGACTACCGGGGCCCGGAGCAGTTGGCCGGCAGGCGGGTCCTGGTCGTCGGCGGCGGCAACTCCGCGATGGACATCGCGGTGGACGCCTCGTACGCCGCCACCCGCACCCTGCTGTCACTACGCCGGGGCGTCTGGGTGGTGCCGAAGTACCTGCTGGGCCGCCCCTCGGACACCCTGAACGGGGCGCTGGCCCGCCGACTGCCGTGGCGGCTGCGGCAACGCATCAGCCAGACGATGCTGAGCACCACCGTCGGCAACCCGGCCCGCTACGGGCTGCCCGCGCCGACGCACGGGTTCCTCCAGGACCATCCGACGCTCTCCGACGGGTTGCTGTCGCGGTTGACCCACGGTGACGTGGAGGCCCGACCCGGCATCGCCGCTCTCGACGGTGACCGGGTGGAGTTCACCGACGGCCGCAGCGACAGCGTTGATCTGATCATCTGGTGCACCGGCTACCGGGTGGACGTCCCGTTCCTCGACCCGGCGCTGCTCGCCGGGGGCGCCGACACCCTTCCGCTGTACCGGCACGTGTTCCACCCCGACGCCCCCGGGCTCAGCTTCGTCGGGTTGATGCAGTCCACCGGGTCCGCGTTCCCCCTGGTCGAGGCGCAGGCCAAGCTGATCGCGGCGCACCTTGCCGGCCGGTACGCGCTGCCGGACCCGGACCGACAGCGCGCCGTCTGCCGGGCCGAACTACGGGCCGCGACCGCCCGCTGGGGGCAGCGCCGCCCGGCGATGCGGGTGGACTTCGACGTCTACCTGGCCGAGCTGGGCCGGGAGTTGACCGCCGGGACCCGCCGCGCCCGCCCCACCCCGAGCGGAGCCGGGCGGTGACGAGCCCTCTGGCCGGTCGGCGGGTGCTGGTCACCGGGGCGAGCGGGACGTTCGGCCGTCACCTCGGCGTCGCGCTGAGCGCGGCCGGCGCCCGAGTGGTGGGGCTCGACCTGCACGCCCGCCCCGACGACGACGTGCCGGTGCTCGGCTGTGACCTGACCGACCCCGACGCCGTGCCGGCGGCGGTGCGGGCCGCCGTCGACCGGCTCGGCGGGCTGGACCTGCTGATCAACAATGCCGGGGTGGGTGGTCCCGCGCCGGCCGAGTTGCCGCCCGACGAGGTGGTCCGTCGGCAACTGGAGGTCAACCTGCTCGCCGCCTGGCGCACCACCGCCGCCGCGCTGCCGCCGCTGCTCACCGCACGCGGACGGGTGATCTTCGTGGCCAGCCGGATGGCGGTGCTGCCGCTGCCCCTCGCCGCCGCGTACGGGGTGAGCAAACGGGCAGTGGTCGCGTACGCCGACGCGCTGCGGCACGAGGTGGGCACCCACGTCGGGGTGAGCGTCGTCTACCCGAGCATGGTCGCCTCCCCGATCCACGACAGCACCGCCGAGGCCGGGCTGTCCCTGCGAGGGGTGTCCCGCCCCGAGCCCGTGGAAGGGGTGGTCGCGGCGATCCTGCGGACCGCCACCGCCCGGCGCGCGCCCCGGGACGTGGCGACCACGGCACGCGGCCGGCTGGAGCTGGCGGTCGGCCGACACGCGCCCGCGCTGGCCGACCGACTGGTACGTCGTACCCTCGCCGCCCGGCTCGCCGCCGGTGACCTGGACGCCGCGCCGCTGGCAGCCGGGATGGTCGCCCGCCACCGGGGGCGGTGACCGCTCCCGGTCAGGGCGTGGCGACGGCCGCGCGCGAGCGGTCGGCGGCGATGCGCACGGCCAGCGCGGCCAGGGCGGTGCCGGTCACCCACCGCTGTACCCGCAGCCACAGCGGCCGGCGGGCGAAGAAACCGGCCAGGGTGCCGGCGGTGAGCACGATCAGCGCGTTCAGGCTCAACGCGATGGCGATCTGGGTCAGCCCGAGCAGCAGGCTCTGCGTGGCCAGGTGCCCCCGCGTCGGGTCGATGAACTGGGGCAGCAGCGACACGTACAGGATGGCGATCTTCGGGTTGAGCAGGTTGGTGACCAGGCCCATGGTGAACAGTCGCCGGGGCGGGTCCGGTGGCAGCGGCGCGGGCGTGAACGGCGAGTGCCCACCCGGACGCAGCGTCCGCCAGGCCAGCCAGAGCAGATAGCCGGCACCGGCGAGCTTCACCACCGCGTACAGGGTCGGCACCAGGACGAAGACGGTGGCCAGGCCGGCGACCGCCGCCGCCAGGTAGACGCCGAAGCCGGCGGCCACCCCGAGCAGCGAGACCAGCCCGGCCCGACGGCCCTGCGCCACCGAGCGGGACACCAGGTAGACCATGTTCGGGCCGGGTGTGAGCAGCAGCCCCAACGCCACCAACGCGATGCCCAGCAGTGCACCTGCACCCACCACGACGCTTCCCCCGTTCGATCGTCCGCACACCGACCGTAATCGGGATGAACATCCCCACCCAGGGCCACCTGGCAGGCCGTGGCCTGCGATCCGGTGTGATCCACTCGCGTTCGGTGCGACCCGGCGGCACCGTCGGCGGGAATGCTCACCGGCGCGGGCGCGCTGACCCCTGGCGAGCGCGCGCCGCCGGGCGGAGGCGGCGCGTTACGGTGGCCAGGGGAGGTGTCGCAGGGTGACCGAGGCGTGGGAAGCGTCAGTGGAGGCGAAGATCCAGAGTGCCGTGCAGCGCGGCGAGTTCGACGACCTGCCCGGCATGGGCAAGCCGATCCCCGGCCGTGGGGCGCCGTACGACGAGTCGTGGTGGATCAAGAGCTTCCTGGAGCGCGAGGCCCTTCCCGGTGACCTGCTGCTGCCCACGTCGCTGCAACTGCGCCGACGCATCGAGCAGGTCCCCGACGAGGTTCGTGACCTGCCCACCGAGCAGTCCGTCCGGGATTTCGTGGGGCAGTTGAACGCGCAGATCGTGGCGTGGCTGCGCTTCCCCGACGACGGGCCCCGGGTCGCGGTGCGGCCGGTGAACACCGAGGACGTGGTCCGCCGCTGGCGTGCGGAACGGGCCCGGCCCGAGGTCACGACGACCGTCGCCGCAGCGGCGGCTGTTCCGATGCCGCCGCGCCGGCCCGGCCGCAGCTGGTGGCGGCGGTGGCGCCGCCGACGGGGCTGACCCCGGGCCACGGCCACGGCAGACTGTGCCGGTGCTGATCGAATCGCGGACACCCGGTACGCCCTCGACGCCGGGCGTCGCCCTGCGTCAGTGGTGCGCCGACGACCTGGATGACCTGGTGCAGGCGTACCGAGATCCGGTCCTGCGCCGCTGGACGAGATTCCCCGTGACCGACGCCGCCGAGGCCCGGCGGTGGCTGGACGGCGTGCTGCGGGACTGGGCCGACGGCCGGCGCTACACCTTCGCCGTTGTCGAAGAGCAGGCCGACGATGTCCGGCTGGTGGGCAACGTGGTGCTCAAGGGAGTCACGCCGCAGCGCCCGGTGCCGGAGGTTGGCTACTGGACGGCGTCCTGGGCGCGCGGTCGCGGCGTCGCCCCGCGCGCGGTCACCGCGCTGAGTCGCTGGGCGTTCGACCGGTTCCCCCAGGTGGCACGTCTCGACCTGCTGCACCAGGTGGACAACGTGGCGTCCTGCCGGGTGGCGCAGAAGTGCGGCTTCGTGTTCCAGGAGGTCCTGCCGGCCCGGCCGCCCTTCCCGCTCGACGGCCACCGGCACGCGTTGCACGCGTAGGCGTCAGTCGACTGCGGCCCGCCAGCTCCAGGAGGTGCGCCGGGCCCGGCCGGGCAGCTCACCGCGGCCGGTCATCCAGAGCAGCACCTCGGGTGCCGCCCCGGGCGGGGCGTCCGGGAAGAGTCGGCGCAGCACCAGCGCGCTCAGTCGCTGCGGCGGCTGCCACGGCACACCGAGACCGAGGGTGACGTCGTGGGCGTGCAGCAGGGTCTCGGCCACGCCCATGGCGGCGAAGCCGGCCGGATCACACGGGCCCCAGTGCCAGGCCCGCGCGTCCGGCGGGGTGGCGTCGACGGCGACGGCGAGCAGACCGGCGCAGGCCCGCACCACGGTGAGCACCTGCGCCGGGCTCGCGTCGGGGGAGACCCGCAGGTCGTACGGCAGATAACCGTCATCCGGGCGGCCGGTGACTTGGCCCGCGTACGCGAGAAGGTCGTGCGCGACGTGCGCCGCGGTGGTCCAGCAGCTCCAGCTCAGCGAGCCGGCCGGCACCGACCAGTCGCGTTCCCGGTGTGGCACCAGCACCCGGGTCATCTCCTCGGCCGCCTCCCGCACGTGGGCGCCGGTCACCGCCGACATTCGCCAACCCACGCGGCAGCACCGGGCGTGGAAATCCCTTCATGGGTGAAGAGCGTCGACGCGTGCAAGAATCCATCCTCGCATGTGGGGGGAGGCGAGCGGAATGTTGCCCAACACGGTGGTGGACACGACGGTGTTGCCGCCGGCGGAGCGGTTCGAGTTCTGGTACGCCCTGGTCGCTCAGGAGACGGCACCAGCGCACATCAGCAGCGGCCAGCTGGACAACTTCGTCGCCTACGTCCAGGCCATCGATCTCGGTCGCATTCGGATGACCTCGCTGCGGTATCCGTCCCTGGACGCGATCCGCCCCACCAAACTGGTTCGCAGCGACGAAGGGGACGTGTACCAGCTCACGCTACCACTGACCGGTCACAGCACCCTGATCCAGGACCGCACCGAGTCCACGCTGGAACCCGGCAAGCACTTCACGCTCCTGGACCCCGCGCGGCGGCACGTCGCCCGGCACCGCGCCGACGGCGCCGGTCTCGCCACCACGATCACCGTGCAGATACCGCACGCGGCGCTGCCCCTGGCGCCGGACCGGCTCCGCCGCCTGCTGGCCACGCCTTTGCCGTCGCACCTCGGCGTCGGCGGACTGTTGGCCCACCACCTGCGCAGCATCGCGGCGCACCCGGAGCAGTTCGAGCCGGCCCAGGCCGAGATCCTGGGTGGGGTCGCGGTGGACCTGCTCACCGCCGTGCTCGCTCAGTACCTCGACATCGAGCACACAGTGACACCGGAAGCCCGGCACACCGCGCTGCGGGCCCGCGTCGTCGACTTCATCGACCGTCACCTCGACAGTGACGAGCTCAGCCCTCGCAGCGTCGCCGCCGCGCACCACATCTCGCTGCGGTCGCTGCACCGTCTGTTCGAGGCGGAGGCGACGACGGTCGCCGAGCTCATCCGCGTCAAGCGCCTGGAGCAGTGCCGGCGTGATCTCGGCAACCCGCTGCTGCGCCAGCCGATCCAGGCCGTCGCCGCCCGCTGGGGTTTCTCGAGCAAGGCCCACTTCAGTCGCCTCTTCCGTGCCCACTACGGACGGTCCCCGCAGGAATACCGGACGGGTGTCGCTCGCCAGGATCGGTGATCGACCGACCGTTACCGTCGGCGGTCGGTCGGATCGTCCTCGACGAAGTCACGGACGGCGGCACGGATGCTCTCGCCGTACGGGTCGTCCGGTAGCCGCACCAGGTACTCGCGGGCTCGGGCGAGGTGCTCCCGGGCCGCACCGACGTTGCCCAGCCGCCGGTGGCAGTCGGCCAGGTTGAGGTACAGCGACGGCAGGAAAGCCTGGACCTGGAGCGACGACAGGTATCGCTGGGCGCGTTCGTCGGTCAACTCGGACACGGCGGCCAGGGCACGTTCGTCCCAGCTCAGCTCCGCCTCGGTGCTGTCCTGCAGGTCGGCGAGGTAGTGCGCCAGGGTGCAGCGGTGCAGCGCGTCACCGGTGCGGCCCAGCTCGTCCCACAGCGCGGTGAGCAGCTCACGGGCCTGGGCCGGCGCGCCGCTTCGGCCAAGCTGTACGGCCTGCATGATGCGGGTCATGGTCGGGTCAGCGGTCGGTTGGTCGGTCATGTCGCCGATGGTCGGGCCTCAACCCGATCGAGGGTCAAATTCCGTCCGGCCAGGTGCTCCTCGGTCGCGGCGTGGGTGGGTTAGGCGGCGAAAATCGAGTCGACGGGACCGCGCTGGGCGGATAGCTTGCAGTTGACCGCGACACCACCCGAGGAGGTGAGACCCATGAACGTTGTAGCGATGTGGGTGCTCCCCCTTGCCGTCACGGTCGGGCGATTGACGTAGGTGTCGCCGGGAGCGCCCTGCCAACACGGCACTCCCGAAAGGCCACACCTGTGCCCTCTGCGCACTTCACCACCGAGCCGCCGTCGACCGATCCGGTCCGGCGCGACCTCACCGTCGGCGACCGCCCCGGCCTCCCATCGTCGACCGCCCACGCCGATCGCTCGCCCCGCACGTTCGATGTGATCATCGCCGGGTGCGGGCCGACCGGCGCGATGCTCGCCGCCGAGCTGCGGCTGCACGATGTACGGGTACTCGTTCTCGAGAAGGAGACCGAGCCGACGTCGTTCGTTCGCATAGTCGGCCTGCACATTCGCAGTCTCGAGCTGATGGCGATGCGCGGGCTGCTGGATCGCATCCTCCCGCACGGGAGACAGCGTCCGGCCGGCGCTTACTTCGGCGCCATCCCCAGGCCCGCGCCCAAGGGCCTGGATTCCCGGTACGCCTACCTGCTGGGTATCCCGCAGCCGGTCATCGAACGTCTACTCGAAGAACACGCGATCGAGTTGGGCGCGCAGGTCCGGCGTGGCCGCGCGGTCACCGGTCTCCAGCAGGACGACGAGGGAGTGACCGTCGAGCTGACCGACGGGGAACAGCTGCGTTCGCGTTACCTGGTCGGCTGTGACGGCGCGCGCAGCGCGGTACGCAAACTTCTCGGCGTCGGCTTCCCCGGTGAGCCCGCACGGACCGAGACGCTGATGGGCGAGATGGAAGTGGGCGTGCCGCAGGAGGAGATCGCGGCCACGGTCACCGAGATCCGCGAGACCCACCAACGATTCTGGCTCCGTCCCGCAGGCGTGGGGGTCTACAGCGTCCTGGTGCCCGCCGCGGGGGTCAGCGACCGGTCGGAACCGCCCACCATCGAGGACTTCAGAGAACAGTTGCGGGCCATCGCCGGAACCGACTTCGGCGTGCACTCACCGCGCTGGCTGTCCCGGTTCGGGGATGCCACCCGGCTGGCCGACCGGTATCGGGTCGGGCGGGTGCTCCTGGCCGGCGACGCGGCCCACATCCATCCACCCATCGGCGGGCAGGGGCTCAACCTGGGCATCCAGGACGCTGTCAACCTCGGCTGGAAACTGGCCGCACAGCTGCGCGGCTGGGCGCCGGAGACGCTGCTGGACACCTACCAGGCCGAACGTCATCCGGTCGCCGCGGCGGTGCTGGACAACATCCGAGCCCAGACGGAGCTGCTGTCCACCGAACCGGGCCCGCAGGCCGTACGCAGGCTGCTCAGCGAGCTGATGGACTTTGACGAGGTGAACCTCCACCTGCTCAAGAAGATCACCGCCATCGGCATCCGCTACGACTTCGGCGCGGGCCCCGACCTGCTCGGGCGCCGCCTGCCCGACATCGACGTGAAGCATGGCAACCTCTACGGTCTGCTGCACCACGGCCGCGGCCTGCTGCTGGACCGCACCGAACGCCTCACCGTCGGCGGCTGGTCAGACCGGGTCGATCACCTGGCGGATCCCACCGCGGAGCTGGACGTCCCCGCTGTCCTGCTGCGCCCCGACGGGCACGTCGCCTGGGTCGGTGACGATCAGCAGGACCTGGACGAGCACCTCTCCCGCTGGTTCGGCGGGCCCGCCCACTGATCTCAGGCCGGCGGCCTCGACCTCGAGGTCGAGGAGTACGGCCGCGATCAACCATCAGTGACCGCTCGGGGCGCCCCAGAGCGTCGCCCCGAGCCGGTCACTGATGACGTGCTGGACGCGAGCGTCGATCCAGCGCACCGCCGCGGTCAGGTGTTGTTGAACCGCTGGCGGGTCGCGGTCAACCCGTCCGTGCCGTAGCCGAAAGCCCGCACGGGGGAAACCTCGTAGAAGGCGTACCGGGGCGATCCCGGCAGGCTCTCGTCACAGACCCGGTCGTCCCTGATGGCGAACGTCCAGCCGTACCTTGTTGCGAAGGCGGCGGGCACCTGGCGCAGCGCGCTGCCGTCCGACACCTGGTGAGCTTCACCGCTCACCACCAGGTCGAGGTCTTCGCTGCTCACGGTGCGGGGATTGCGGGCCAGGTTTCGGCTCTTGCGGGAGTTCGGGCGGCTCGCAATGCACGGCGCCCCATCGGCCAGCACCACCATCACCGGCGCGGCATGTGGACGCTGTTGTTCAGCGCCGAGCACCAGGGCAGGGCCCAACCCATTCGCCGCAGCAGCATCAGCAGGTCCTCCAGCGGGCCATGGGACGTCGCCGCCAGGTGACGTCGCGGGCGTTGAGGTGGGCCGGGTGTCCGACGTTGTCGGTGAACATCGAGCAGCCGGAGCAGGCAGCTTCGACCTGTTGCCCGGGTCTGGCGCCCACCCAAGACCTTGACCATCGGCGCCGCGATCCTAGGTTGAGGGAGATCGGCCGAGCGGATCGTTGGCTGCGAATCGGTCGAGGGCATGAAGAACGTGCTCGCGCGTCTCGGCGGTGCCGAGATGCCCCGCGCTCTCGATCACGGTCAACGTCGAGTCGGGCCAGGCACGGTGCAGGTCCCACGCTGTTTGCAGCGGCCCGCCCAGGTCGAGTCGGCCATGGATGAGGACACCGGGGATGCCGGCCAGCTGGCCGGCATCGCGTAGCAGTGCGCCTTCCTCCAGCCACGCGCCGTGGGAGAAGTAGTGCGCGCAGATGCGTACGAAGGCCAGCCGCGCCGCGCGAGGGCGGTCGCCGTACGGATTTGATGCGCCGCCGGTCTCTCCGGACAGGACCGCGTCCTCCCAGGTGCACCAATCGATCGTGGCCCTGTCCCGCACAGCGGGGTCAGGGTGTTCCATAAGGCGGGCGTACGCGGCGACGACGTCCCCGTCGCTGGATGTGCCTGGGGCTCCTTCGAGGAATCGTTCCCACTGCTGTGGGAAGAAGCGGCCGACGCCTCGGTAGAGCCAGTCGATGTCGGCGCGCCTGGTCATTGTGACGGCGGCGATGACGATCTCGGACACCCGCCGGGGGTGCTGCTGCGCGTAGGCCAGAATGAGCGTGGAACCCCAGGAACCGCCGTGCAGCAGCCAGCGGTCGATGCCGAGGTGTTCGCGCAGCCGCTCCATGTCGGCGATCAGGTGCCAGATGGTGTTGTGCCGCATATCGGTCGCCGGATCGCTCGCGTGTGGTGTGCTTCGACCGCAACCACGCTGGTCGAACAGGACGACCCGGTACCGGTCCGGATCAAAGTACCGACGCCAGCCGGTCCCACACCCCGAGCCGGGCCCGCCGTGGACGACCAGCGCTGGCTTACCGGCCGGGTTACCGCACACCTCCCAGTACACGAAGTTGCCGTCGCCGACGTCGAGCATGCCGGTCTCGTACGGCTCGATCGACGGGTACAGCTCGGTCAAGGTCCAGACCTCCGAGACGTGGGCAAAAGTGGTGTCACAGTGGCACATTCCTGGCCCGTTCAGCGACCATGTTCTCGGCCCCAAGCGTCGCAGCCAAACACACGACAGGATCAGCCGACGTCGGCATCCGGGTCGCGCAGCCTTAGCCGCAGTCTCAGTCTTTCTGAGGCAACTCGGCCTGCGGCTCGCTGCTCTGTGGCGGCCGAACGGTCGCGGCAAGGTCGGTGAGAATCGGGCGTAGCCGATCGGCCAGGGTCGGGTCCGTGCGAGCGAGTTCCGCGGTCAGGGCCGTTACGGCGGCCGAGAGCGCACGGCGTAACTCGGGCTCGTCAATGGAGCGGACCAGTGTCGTTTCGAGCGGTCCGGTGATCTCGCCGGGCAGTAGGTGCGCGCCTTTGGCGTAGCTGCCGGGGTGGCCCAGTCGATGGCAGGCGAGCGCGATCGTCTGGGTGCGCATGGCGCTGATCCAGTGCTCCGCTTGCCAGTATCTGCCCCGTTCGATGCTGATCCTCGCGTGCAGCGCATGGTGCCAGGCTAGGCCGGCCATCTCGTCATGGCCGCTCGGCGCGGGAGCCTGGGGTGGAGTGGATCGCCCGAACATGAGTCGCCAACTCGGGCCGCGCGCCCCGAACTCGGCCTCCGGGCTGAACGAGAGGTCGACTTCCAGGCAGCGAGGCAGCAGAAACACCCGGTAGATCGCAGAGCCGGACCTCAGATCCCAGTGGTGGACCGCCGTGAAGTCCTGATACATCTGTCGGGTCCAGCGATGCAGGACGGCGTCGAGCGGACCGCTGACCCCGAAGGCAAGATCGATGTCCGACCAGCGATCGTCATCGTTCGTGGCGTGCGAGCCGGTGATCGCGGCGGCGACGACATCGGGATCCTGTTCCGCCAGGTGCAGCAGCCGCCGCTGGATCAGGTCGCGTTCCTCTTCGGAGAACATCAGATCACGCTGCTCCGACACCTACTTGCCCCGGCTGCGGGAGACGCGCGGCTCCGGCGGCGGCAAACGTTCCTCGCTTGCGCCATGACCAGCGGGCCGCGCGCGTCCATGAGGACATCATGCCTCGCCACTCGCAACGGAAACTCCCTAGCGCGTCGATCCCGCACCGGCTCGATCACATGGTGTTCTGTGGATGCTGGCAGACTCACCGCATGACGGGTTTAACCGCGGAGCTCGTGGTCGATGGTCGCGCTCCGCAGGCCCCGGCGCTCGCACCTAACGGGCGCTTGCTCTGCTACGTCCTCGCTCCCAGCAGCCGCACCGGTGACCACCTCGACACCGAACTCTGGCTCGTCGACACCCACGCCTCCGTCGCGCCGCGCCGGGCGACCGCCGACACCGCAACCGAGTCTCAGCCACGCTGGTCGGCCGACTCGGAGACGCTGTTCTTCCTGTCCGACCGCGCCGACCGCGGCACCCCGCAACTGCACGGGCTCACCCTCGCCGACGGCACGACGACCACGTTGACCAACTGGTCCGCCGGGGTCATCGACCACCTGCCGCTTCTCGACCCCAACCTGGTCGCGCTGCTCGCCGAGGACGAACCCACCGAGCAGGACGCCCGCCGCGCCCGGGACCGCGACGACGCCATTGTTGTCGGCGAGGGTGAGCCGCGCGCCCGGTTGCGCCTGCTCGACCTGCGTACCGGCCGGGTGGCCACCCCGAAGGTGTTCGGTGATCGGCACGTCGTGGAGATGCGGCAACGTCCCGACGGCGGCCCACTGGCCGTGCTGACCTGGGCCAGCGCCGACAACGACTACGGCCCACGCACCGGCCACCTGCACCTGTACGACCCCACCACCGGCACGGCGGAGGACCTCGGACCGGCCGAGGTCGACGCACGATCGCTGGCCTGGTGGCCGGACGAGGACGGTTGGCACCTCGGTTACGTGGCGCTCACCCCACCGGTTCTGCAGGCCGGCACCGCCGTGTTCGACCTGGCCGTGGACAGTCGCGTCCTGCGCAACCGCACCGCTGGTCTCGCGATGTGCCCCACCGAACTTTGCCAGACCAATGCCGCCCCGTTGGTGGTGTTCGCCGACGGCCTGAACACGACACTGGCCCGGCTCGACCGCACCGACCTCACCACCCTGTCCCATCACCCCGGACGCCTCGACAACCCCACCATCACCCCTGCTGGCGACACCATCGCGGTGCTGACCGGCGCCCGCTATCAAACCCCGAACGTGCACATCGGAGCGCCGACCGGACCGCTGCGAAGAATCACCAACACCCGCCCGGAACTGGACGGCATCACATTCGGTACGCAACAACCGCTGGCCTACCGTGCCGCCGACGGCCTCGACCTGGACGGCTTGCTCGTACTGCCGGTCGGAAGAACCGCGTCGGAAGGCCCGTTCCCGCTGGTCACGATCGTGCACGGAGGCCCGTACGATCGCTACGCCGATCGTTGCCAGTTGTTCTGGTTCCCGAGCGCGCAGTGGCTGGCCGCCGCCGGCTACGCGGTGTTGCTGCCCAACCAGCGCGGCGGCCAGGGCCACGGCCACCAGTTCGCCGCCAGCGTCGCCGGCCGGGTCGGACAGCAGGAGTGGACCGACGTCCTGACCGGCATCGACCTGCTCATCGACGAGGGCATCGCCGACCCCGACCGGCTGGGCATCGCTGGTTGGAGTCACGGCGGCTTCATGTCCGCCTGGGCCATCGGCCAGACCGACCGTTTCCGCGCCGCGCTGGTCGGCGCCGGCATCGTCGACTGGGGCATGCTCGCCGGGACCGGCGAGAACGGCCAGTTCGAGGCGGCGCTCGGTGGCAGCACCGGCTGGTCCGGCATCGGACCACACCCGCATGACGCCCTCAGCCCGATCTCCTTCGCCAGCCGCATCCGCACTCCGGTGCTCATCTTGCACGGTGCCGAGGACACCAACGTTCCCCTCGGACAGGCCGTGTACCTCCATCGGGCGCTGCGCCACTTCGACGTCGAGCACGAGTTCGTGATGTACCCGAGAGAGGGCCACTCGATCCGGGAACGCAACCACCAACTCGACGTCCTGCGCCGGACCCGCGCCTGGTTTGATCGCTGGCTTCGGCCCTGACCGGCGGCGGGTGGACCAGGCGTCGTTGCTGCTCGGCCAGGCGATGACGACCTGAGCGAGCGCAGGCTCGCCCAGACCGACGACTTCAACGAGACGGGCCTCGCCACCTCGGCTGAGACCTCGCCATCCCGTCCGCCACCCCCGTCGGCGCTAATTATCGGATTACTGTTAATGGCAATCCCATAAATAGCCACCACAAAAGGGGCGAACCGTCCATGCATCATAATGACAGTTCTTGTGCGTAAGGAATGAGGGTGTTGTGAAGGTCAGGCAAGCCGGCGCGGATGCTTGCGGTGCCCAGCCGGATGGGCTTGCCGCTGGCGGTCAACTTCATATCGGCGCGATGAGCGGGCGTCGCCCCTTCTCCCCGTGAAACCGCAGCCCCACGCGATCGGGTCGGCGAGCGGCGCGCCACCCCAGCGGGGCGTGCCGGACACGAGTAAGCGGGTGCCGATCTGATAGGCAGGGACATGCTCGGACATGGCGCCCCCCGTCCCGGCCCGCGCGGCGGGCGGCGGGCGGTTCACCACGGCTGTGCCTGCGGAGCCACCCTTGAACTACGAGCGGCCGTACGCGGCGCGGCCCTGGGCTACGTCGGCGGCCTCACGTTCACGCCAGCGGCGCTGGGCCTCCCGGTTGCACGTCCGGCAGACCCGACGGTACCGGCCGGTGGCCGGGTCGATTTCACGGTCGTGGCCGTTGCGGCACTGTGCCGCCTGGGTTCGGTTGCGGCAGGCCTCGGTCCGGCTGACCTGGCGCAGATGTGTCGGCTCGATACAGTCGGCGGCGCCGCAGGTCTGGTCGACGTCGAGGGCCGGGTCGTACCCGCCGACGAGGACGACGTACGCGGCGATGTGCGCCCACGCGCGACCGGCGACCTTCTGGTGCACCCCGCGTCGCCGCCCGTAACCTTCGATGACCAGGCAGCCGTCCTCAGTGCGGTGTGAGCGCTCCAGCAGGTAGGCGCGCAGCGACTCCTCGGTGTGGTACCGGGACAGACCCTTCACGGTCGAGAGCACGCCGTCACCGTACCGGCACTTGAGGATCAACGGCAGCGGATCCGGCGCTAAGCGTTGACTGCAGGGTCAGGTGCGTGACGGCTGGGCTGCGGGCGGCTGTCGTACATGCGCTGCGCCTTGTCGGTCAGGGCTGGGGTCATCTTGGGCTTGCGGCCGCCGGTGCGCCCGCGGGCTCGGGCGGCGGCGCGCCCTGCGTGGGTGCGCTCGCGGATGAGCGCTGCTTCGTGCTCGGCCATGAGAGCGAACATGCCGAACACGAGCTTACCGTGCGCGGTGGTGGTGTCCACCATGCCGTATCGACTAGGCAGAAGATTTGCCGTCGACGTTGGTGGACATGGTGTGCAGGATGTCGGGCAGCTGCTTCAACATTGCGGTGGGCAGGTCGCGGACCGTTTCCTCCGCGAGGGTCACCCACAGCTTCCGGATCTGGCTGGCCAGCGCCTTGCCGTTGTCGGTCAGCGCGACGACGGTGGCGCGCTTGTCGGCCGGATTGGGGGTACGCCGGATGTGGCCGGAGGCCTCCAGCTTGCGAGTCATCAGCGTGACGCTGGGTGGCTCGCAGCCCAGCGCCTCGCTGAGCTGGGCCTGGATCAGGGGGCCGTTCCGGTCGAGTTCGAGCAGCACAGCCTCTTGGCCGGCGTGCAGGCCGAGCGGGGCCAGCAACTGCGCCGCCCGGGCCCGGTGGCGCAGGCTGAGCAGGCGGATCGCCTGATTGAGGGCGTCGGCGTACTCGGGATCCATGGGCCCTCCTTGACAACAGCGTTCGTTATGCGCATAACGTTTACGCGCATAACTAAATGCTACACAGTCCCGAGGAGTCGACATGACGGTGAAGGTCGCGGTTTTTTACTACAGCTCGACGGGCACGGTGCACGCTCTCGCTGAGGCCGTCGCCGAGGGCGCCACCTCGGCCGGGGCCGAGGTGCGGCTGCGCCGGGCGGCCGAGCTGGCCCCCGCGGAGGCCATCGATCAGAACCCGCAGTGGCGTCAGCATCTCGACGCCACCAGCTCGGTGCCGGTGGCCCAGCTCGACGACCTGGCCTGGGCTGACGCGTATGCGTTCGGTACGCCGACCCGGTTCGGGACGCCGGCCGCGCAGCTCAAGCAGTTCATCGATCAGACCGGCGGCCTGTGGCGCGAAGGAGTCCTGGCCGACAAGCCGGTGACGGCGTTCACCTCGGCTTACAACCGGCACGGCGGTAGCGAGGCCACGATCCTCGCCCTGGGCAACGTCTTCTACCACTGGGGCGCGCTGATCGTGCCGCCCGGCTTCACCGACGGCACGGTCTACGCCGCCGGTGGTAACCCCTACGGCACCGTCGCGACCGGGGGCGCCGGTGCCGACGCCGCGGCCCTCGACGCCGCGCGCTACCAGGGCCAGCGGCTGGCCAGCTTCGCTGTCCGGCTGAAGGGCGCCCCGCTCGTCGCGGGCGCCGCTCAGAGTGCCTGAGGCGCAGTCCGATGGAGCGGAGGAAGTGATGACGAGTACCCGTGCCGACAGCCAGGTGGTCAAGCCGTACACCCGCCCGGCCTGGCTGGTTCTCGCGCTGGCGTGCGCCTGCCAGTTCATGGTCATTCTCGACGTGTCGATCGTCAACGTCGCGCTGCCGGCGGTGCAGCGGGATCTGGGGTTCACCGACACGGGACTGGCCTGGGTGGTGAACGGCTACGTGCTGGCGTTCGCCGGTTTCATGCTCCTGGGCGGCCGCGCGGCGGACCTGTTCGGTCATCGCCGGATGCTGGTGTCCGGACTCGCTCTGTTCTCGGCGGCCAGCCTGGTCGCGGGCCTGGCGACCAGCGCGGAGATGCTGGTCGTGGCCCGTGCCGCGCAGGGGCTGGGTGGCGCGATGCTGGCCCCGGCCACCCTCGCCGTGATCAACACCTGCTTCTCTGAGGGTGCGCAGCGCGCCCGGGCGTTCGGAGCGTGGTCGGCTTCCGGTGGCGTCGGCGGCATGGTCGGTGCGGTTGCCGGCGGTGTGCTGACGACCGGGCTGTCCTGGCGGTGGGTGTTCCTGATCAACGTGCCGATCGGCGCGTTGCTGATCGCGATGGCGATGTCGTCGCTGACCGCGCGGCCCGGTCGCCGCGAGGCGCTGGATCTGGCCGGTGCGATCACCGGTACGGCCGGGCTGGCGGTACTGATCTACGGAGTCATGCAGACCGTTGACCACGCATGGGGATCCGTGCGGGTGCTCGTCCCGGTCGTGGCCGGCGTGCTCCTGCTGGCGATCTTCCTGGTGGTGGAGAAGCGGTTCGCCACGGCGCCGATGATGCCGCTGCGGCTGTTCAGCAATCGCAGTGTGTCGGTCAGCAACGCGATGCTGTTCCTGTTCGGTGGCATCGCGATCGCGATGTGGTTCTTCACCTCGCTCTTCATGCAGAACGTGCTGGGCTACAGCGCGCTCGACGCCGGGCTGGGGCAGACACCGGCCGCGGTCATGTTCGTGGTGGTCGCGCGGTTCGCCGCCGGTTGGCTGCCGAAGACCGGCGTGCGCGTGTTGATGCTGGCCGGGTGCGCGTGCTTCGTAGCCGGGTTCTCCTGGCTCTCGCAGGCGGGCGTTGGCAGCGACTATGTGGCGAGCGTCCTGGGCCCGACACTGCTCGTGGCGATCGGCATCGGCCTGGTCTTCCCGACGCTGATGGCGTCGGCGACCGCCGACGTCGAGCCGCGCGACGCCGGCATCGTCGGCGGTCTGGCCAACACGGCCAGCCAGGTCGGCGGTTCGGTGGCGCTGGCCGTGTTCGCGATCGCGGCCGCCGCCCGCGCCGCCTCGCACAGCAGTGACAGCTTCTCACCGAGGCGCTGGCCTCCGGGTACGAACTGGTGTTCGGCCTTGCTGTCGGAGTCGCCCTGGCGATCGCCTTGGTAAGCGTGCTGTTGCCCAGTAGGCAGCAGAGCTGACCCGAAACGACAGGAGGGCAAGGTGAACGAGTAGTGGCCGTGCACGTTGATGTGTTTGTGCTGGTAAGCCGAGAGACGGGCGGTATCAGTGTCCAGCACCGGATATCCCTGGCCGCGTAGTGCCTCCAACGCGTAGTCCAGGTACAGGGTGATGCAGTTCAAGACCAGCCCGAGTGCGCCGAGCTCCAACCCGTGCACTGGTGTCGAGACTGACGGAGATGCGAAAGCTCGCACAACGCTAGCTGGGCGAAGCCCCGTCGGGGGGGCCGCCCCACCCCCCGGGCGGGGGGGCGGCCGCCGCCCGCAGGGTGGGGTGGGCGAGGTGAAGTTACCAAACCCCTTGGAGTTGGGGCGGGTTGGCGCGA